>CAZFRJ010000038.1:0-5696 GCA_964521355.1 uncultured Candidatus Bathyarchaeia archaeon
GTTCCTCAGTTCCTCGATCGTGAAGTCTTTTCCAACTGAAACGCTAGTCTTGGCTTCTAAACCCAAGTTCTTCAGTCGCTTGATCTCGCAGTCGAGTACCTTGTCTGGCAGGCGGTACTGCGGGAGGCCGACTCTGAGCATGCCACCCAGCTTAGGTAGAGACTCCAAGATCTCAACTCGATAACCTTTCGCCAACAAGTCATGTGCCGCTGCAAGCCCTGTTGGCCCTGAACCGACTATGGCCACTTTCCTTGCCAGTTGGGCGGGTCGACCGGAAACCAGAGATCTTCCACGAAGTATCTTGGACTCATACTTCGCTGTAAGCTTCATGACAGGCCCCATGACAAGCGGACCGTCAAGCCTGCCTCGCTCAGGATGGAAGCATGCGCGAATGCAGACTGCCGGAAGAGGAATCGTGTCTATTATGGTTTCCATCGCCTTCTTGAGACCTTTCAACCTACGCTTCTTCACTGCTGCGCTTCGAGAGAGCAGAAAGATTTCTGGCAGCTTTATCGCCTGTGGGCATCCATCGTAGCATCTATAGCACCATGCGCACAGCCAGACCTCTTGTCCTGACAAAACACTTTCAGGATTCAAGAGAATCCGTGAGAGGATAGCTCGCGGATTGTAGTGTTCTGGGATCAGCTCCGCGACTGGGCAACTTGAGGTGCAGGTGCCACATTCAAGACATCTCCTTGCGTCTGCTTCACCACTCAACTGTTCCTCAGCTCACATCGAAGAGTCGTCCGGTGCGTGCGATAGTGGGGTTTCAGCGATCCCCGCCACCTACTTCTTTTCGGATGGTTATCTACGTAGTATTTTTAAAACGTGCTTCTGTACTCGGTAGTACCTAAGCGTTTGGTGGCTGGAGGTCACCAGTATACGTCAGCACCCAATCAAACGCTATCACGTCAACGGATTGAAAGACCAGCGAAACCTAGTCGCTTGGTTCCTAGGAAGAAATGGATAGGAGCAACTCAACCGGACCGCAGATCATCATATGTGAATGAGAATGAAGAGAATCTCAGCTGTCTTGATCACTGGTAGAAGCTTTGGTCAAGGAATCGGAAAGGAATACGGCAGATTCTCAGAGAAGTATCTGTACGTCGCAAGATCTTGTGAGATGAATCCTCGAGATATGGAGGCCATCGGAGTCAGGCGAGGCAACAGCGTCCGAGTCAGAAGCAAATTCGGCGAGATAATTGCAAGGGTGGCTGATCCCACGCAGGATCTTCCTCAAGGGGTGGTATTCATACCTTACGGGAGATGGGCGAATGCTCTCGTTGATCCTGACACCCATGGAACAGGCATGCCCTCATTGAAAGGAATACCAGTTGACCTCGAACCTTCCGAAGAGGGCACCACGGAGGACGCCAAGGTTGAAGCGCCCGAAAAGATTGCTGAGGCCGTCAAGGTCGAGGGCGCAAAGGTGCTTAGAGACGTTGTTTGCCCATTTTGTGGGTGTCTTTGTGACGACTTGGAAGTCACGCTTCAGGACGGAAAGATCGCCAACGTGGAAAACGGGTGTATTCTAAGCATCAACAAGTTTCTCAACTACGAGCGAGAGAGGATTTACTCTCCAACAATACGCGACGGTCGTCATTCAAAGCCAGTTGAGCTGGAGGAGGCTGTCAATCGCGCGGCTGAGATTCTGGCGGAGTCGAAGTACCCCATAACTTATGGTTGGAGTACAACGTGCAACGAGGCTGTTCGACTCGGGATAGAACTGACTGAGGTGATGGGAGGAGTCATCGACAATACAACAACAGTTTGTCACGGGCCCAGCATCTTGGCTGAAGAAGACGTTGGAGTCTCAACTTGCACTTTGGGCCATGTTATGCATAGGGCGGACCTCGTAGTATACTGGGGATCTAATCCGCTACAGTCACATCCTAGGCACATAGCGCGGTACACCGTTGGATCGCAAGGACGATTTCGCCGATCACGCTCTGACCGGACAATGGTCGTTATTGACGCAAGAAAGACGTACACAGCCAGAGTGGCCGACTACTATATCCAAGTGGAGCCGAACAAAGACTATGAGCTTCTAAAGGCCCTACGCATGGCGGTTCGAGGAGAAGCGTTAGAGCAAGAGTCCGTGGCAGGTGTTCCGAACGAAACGATCGAGGAACTCGCTGACTTGATGGTGAGCTGCGAGTTCGGAATCATATTCTTCGGTGTGGGGCTAACCATGAGTACGGGCAAACTCCGGAACATAGACGAAGCGATCTCGCTGGTCGATGATCTTAACGCTTGGACGAAGTTCACGATAATGCCGATGAGGGGGCACTTCAATGTGGCTGGGGCGAACATGGTCATGTCTTGGCAGACTGGCTATCCTTACGCCATCGATTTCAGCCGGGGCTATCCCAAATACAATCCGGGAGACACGTCTGTCGTCGACATACTATCTAGGGGAGACAGTGACGCGGCGCTTGTCATAGGATCAGACCCACTGGCGACGTTCCCAGATTCCATAGCTAAGAATCTCTCCGCGATTCCACTCATAGTAGTCGATCCCCACAGAACGCATACAACTGAAAATGCCAGCATTGTGATCCCATCTGCTCCAGTTGGAATTGAAGCCGAAGGAACCGCCCACAGAATGGATGGAGTTCCGATAATGCTCAAGAAGCTGAAGACCCCTCCTGCCGGGATCAAATCGGACACGGACATAGTCCAGATGATACTAGACCGTCTAAAGGAACTGAAAGGGCTGAGTTGAGATGAGCAGGATCAAGAGTTTCAGGAAGCGGGGAGAGATAGTCAAGTCCGAGACTAAGAATGAGATGACAATGGAGAGGCGGATGCTGGTTCAGAGGTATCAGCTGGTCTGGTACAGAGAGAACTGCATCGGATGCGGCATATGCGCCGACATGTGTCCGAAAGAAGCAATACGGTATCTGGCTGCGGAATTCAAGGCAGGACGGAGAGTCTCAGATCGACCACGGATCGACTTTGACCCTGACAAATGTGTCCTGTGCGGCGAATGCGTTGTTTCTTGTCCTATGAATGACGCTCTCGTCATGACGGTGGATGGTAAGAAGTTTGTTCCGGTCATTGAAGAGAATGCATTCGCCATGGTGACTCGAAAGACAAGTCTGTAGAGAGGAGGTGAGGCATTTGAGTGACGAGATAGTCATAAGGAACGGGTTTGTCATTGACCCCACCAACCGGATTGACGGGGACAGGATGGACATATTCGTCCGCGGCGGAAAGATTGTTGAGAAGGTTAATGAGGGCACTGCCAAGGCAATAGATGCTTCTGACATGCTCGTTATGGCTGGCGGTGTGGACATACACAATCTCAACTAGAGATGTATAGAGCCACATCGCCGGCTCCAAAGTGAACGCCGGAAGGATCCTAAGACCAGAGGATCACGTCAAAGACGTTGAAACAAGATCAGCTGTGACTAGGTCTGGAGTAGGGTACTCGATTCCTTCGACACTTACGACTGGTTACCGATACGCCAGAATGGGGTACACGACTGTGATGGAGCCTGCGACTCCCCCCTTGAAGACGAGGCATACGCATGAAGAATTGAACGATATTCCGATGGTCGACAAGGCGTGTTTCCCTGTCTTCGGGAACAACTGGCTAGTGATGGAGTATCTCTCAAAAGGAAAAGTCGATGAGTGTGCGGCATTTGTGGCGTGGATGCTCCGAATGACAAAGGGATATGCGGTCAAGATAGTGAACCCGGGTGGCATTGAGGCGTGGGCTTGGGGAAAGAACGTTTCAAGCCTAGACGACCAAGTTCCTCACTTCAACATAACCCCCCGAGAGATTTTGCGCGGACTATGCAAGGTCAACAGACTGCTAAACCTTCCTCACGCTATCCATGTCCATCCAAACAATCTTGGAAAGCCTGGAAACTTCGAAACCACAATCGAAACAATGGATTGTCTGAGGGATCTGTCGGCCGGGAAACCCGTTCTGCACATGACTCACGTTCAATTCGAGGGATATGGAGGAAAGGATTGGTTCTCGGTCACTTCAGAAGCCTCAGAAATAGCTGACTATGTCAACAGCCATGACCATGTGACTGTGGACATGGGCCAGATAATCTTCACCGACACAACGACAATGACTGCAGACGGACCCTTCCAGTATCAACTTCACCTTCTAAGCGGAAACAAATGGATGAACTTCGATGTTGAGATCGAGTCCGGAGCAGGAATCGTTCCTTTTACGTATAAGCGTTCAAACGCAGTGAACGCGGTTCAGTGGGCCGTCGGTCTGGAACTGGCCCTGCTCGTCAAGGATCCTTGGAAGGTCTACCTGACCACAGACCACCCCAACGGAGGACCTTTCACCTCTTACCCAAAGGTCATTTCGTGGTTGATGAGCGAGAAGGCAAGGCAGAGAATAGTCTCAAAGATCCCGAGGGGAGCCAAAAGAAGAACCTGCCTAGAATCGATCGACAGAGAGCTTACATTCTCCGAGATAGCAGTTCTGACCAGGGCGGGCACAGCAAGAGCTCTTGGACTGAAGGATAAAGGTCACCTTGCAGTCGGCGCAGACGCCGATATTGCTGTGTATCCATTAAACCCGAAGCTTGTTGATCCGTCAAGCGATTACAGGACGCTGGTGAAAGCGTTCAAGAACGCTTCGTACGTCTTGAAAGGAGGTCAAATCGTAGTCAGCGAGGGATCCATCGTGAAGTCAATTGATGGAAAAACCTTTTGGGTCGACGCGAAGGCTCCGGCTGATCTTCTTTCTTCGATGCTGCCCGAATTCGAGTCGAAGTTCGCGGAATACTATACCGTGAGACTGGAGAACTACGTCATCCAAGAGAGCTATCTCTCTCAATCAGCCCCGGTGCCCACTGCTGCGTAGAGTGAAGGTGAGACGGTTGAAGCAACTCATTCTGGATTTGAAAAGGCCGCTCTCTGTGCCCACTATAGCCGAGGTAATCTCACCCGATGTTCTCGCTGAGAAGTCGCTTGAGGAGATGGGCACATTCAAGGTATGGGAAGGAAATCGACAAGTCAGCCTTGGTGACGTTTTCGTGATGAAAGGCGAGGCAGGTAGCCCTGCATCCGAACTCTGTGTCGTAGTTCGAGGAGACGTGAGGAAGATGCGGCGCCTTGGGTATCGAATGAAATCGGGTTCGCTGAAGGTTGAGGGGCATTCGGGCATGTACGTCGGCGAGGAGATGTGTGGAGGATCGATTTCCGTCGAGGGAGATGCTGGGTCCTGGCTAGGATCAAAGATGACTGGAGGAAGGATTGAGGTCTCTGGAGACGCGGGCAGCCATGTCGGCGCAGCGTACAGAGGAAGCCGCGATGGAATGAGGGGCGGCCAGATAGTCATACACGGAAACGCCGGTGTCGAAGCGGGATGCTGGATGAGAGACGGAGTCATTCAGATAAAGCGAAACACTGGAATGTTCACGGGGATTCACATGTGCGGCGGCACAATCCTCATAGAAGGAGACTGTGACGGCAGAGCAGGAGCCGGAATGACTGGCGGCCGAGTCATCATTCGCGGAAGGATGGAAAACATTCTCCCGAGCTTCACGATCGAGGAGATCAGGGATAGAGTGAGAGTGGGCGATGAGAGGATTGAAGGGCCCTTCTACGCTTTCCAAGGTGATGTGGGAGGCACAGCGATCGGAAGAGTCTTCGTCAGCGTGACCAGAAATCCGCAGCTGAAATGGTGCGAGAAATACTTGGAGACATGGTAGGGAATC
>CAZFRJ010000039.1:0-5694 GCA_964521355.1 uncultured Candidatus Bathyarchaeia archaeon
GAAGAGATGAAGTTCATGCTAAGCGCTGCCCTGTGCCTTATCATGTACGTGCAGATAGTCCTTGCCAGTTCACAGCGAAGTTGCTTCTCGAATTCTTTTCTGCTCAGCTCCATCCTTGGCGACTCTCCGAAATTCTTATGATTGACCGATATATCTGCCAATCGATACGCGCAGGCAACTGCGTGGCTGTGTGAGACATGATGAGCGTCGCACCATACGTATCTTCACCAGAAGAGGTTGTCAGAAAGATGCTGGATCTGGCGCAGCTCAAGGAAGGCGAGGTTTTGTACGATCTCGGGTGCGGCGATGGAAGAATCGTGATAATGGCGGCCAAGGACTACATGGCTAAAGCGTTCGGAGTGGAGATCAGGGAAGATCTGGCCGCAACAGCACGAGAACAGCTTGAGAAACTCGACCTTAGGGGAAGAGCGCAGATTACTAGAGGGGATCTGTTTGAGGCAGATCTGTCGAAGGCAGATGTCGTCACTCTGTACTTGACATCGAGTGCAAACGAGAAGCTCAAACCCAAGCTTGAGAGAGAGCTGAGGCCCAACTCAAGAGTCGTCTCGCATGACTTCTCGATTACAGGCTGGAAGCCTTCCGAAGTCTGCGAGGAGCCCCAAGGGCATACAATCTACCTCTACAGAGTCGGCTTACGCTAGTTCAGTCAATTCCAAAGAGCGGACACAATTCTTGGACTGTCTTCTCATGCAGTATGAAGATCAGACCACAATCTTAAAGTAGAGAGCAGCTTGTTCGTTGTTCATTTCAGTGAGAATCGGTGAATTCAAAGCTTGACCATGTATGTCGAGAAGAAACAGTTGGTCGCCCCGGGCGAGATTCTAGCTGAGGGAAGGTATCTATCTGGAGAGAATACGCATCGAGAGGGTGAAAGGGTATATTCTTCAAGGGTCGGCGTGGTCGAAATAGTTGGAGATAGGCTTGGCGTAATCCCGCTCAAAGGACCCTACATCCCTCATGTGGGAGATGTCGTGGTCGGAAGAATCGTTGACATCGCCATGTCAGGATGGATCGTCGATATTGATGCGCCTTACCCAGCTCTTCTGCCTGCTTCAGAAACATTTGGGCATAGAGGCCCCCGGGGGAGGGTGGATCTGAGTAGGATATTCAATATTGGTGACCTTGTCGTATCGGAGGTTTTGGCGTTTGACCGGACCCGGGATCCTTTGATCACTGCTAAGGGGCCGGGCTTGGGAAAGATCGCGAGCGCGAGAATAATTCAGTTGTCTCCTACAAAGGTGCCGAGGCTCATAGGCAGGAAGGGCTCCATGATAAGTCTCCTCAAGAAGGGAACTGGAGCCAACATAATCGTAGGTCAAAACGGAATAGTTCTAGTCTCCGGCAAGTCTCCAGATTCGGAGAATGCAGCCATCCGAGCGATAAGAATGGTTGAACGCGAGGCCCATACTCGGGGATTGACAGATCGCATACAGGCCATGCTTCGAACAAGGATCAGAGGCGAGTAGATTGAACCGACAAGAAGAACCTGTTGAACTGATAAATGAGAATGGTCTGAGAAT
This sequence comes from uncultured Candidatus Bathyarchaeia archaeon, assembly GCA_964521355.1. Classification (GTDB taxonomy): domain Archaea; phylum Thermoproteota; class Bathyarchaeia; order 40CM-2-53-6; family JALHTG01; genus JALHTG01. The sequence goes on from CAZFRJ010000039.1 coordinate 1,542, forward strand.
TGATGGAAGAAGACTAGACGAATTTCGTCCGATCAAGATGAAGGTAGGAGTTCTTGACAAGGCTGATGGATCAGCCTATGTTGAGCAAGGCAAGAACAGGATTCTGATTGCTGTTTATGGCCCCAGGGAGGCGCATCCTAAGCATATCGCGTTGCCGCACCGAGCTGTCTTGAGATGTCGGTATCACATGGCCCCGTTCTCCACGCCTGAGCGGAAGTCGCCTGCCCCCTCACGCCGGGAGCAGGAACTCTCAAAGGTCATAAGAGAGGCGCTCGAGCCTGCCGTACTTTCGGAATACTATCCGCGCACGACAATCGATCTGTTCATCGAGGTCCTGCAGTCTGACGGTGGAACTAGGTGTGCTGGCATAACTGGGGCGTCACTAGCACTCGCTGACGCGGGTATTCCGATGCGAGGACTCGTCGCAGCCACTGCGGTGGGAAAGATCGCGGGCCAGATTGCCTTAGACCTCTCTGACGCTGAGGACAAACAGGGCGAGGCTGATATGCCGGTTGCGATCATGCCCAAGTCCAACGTTGTTACTCTGATACAGATGGACGGAGGCTTGACCCACGAGGAATTCGAAAGAGGCTTAGATATCGCTGTGAAGACCTGTCATACAATCCATGAACAGCAGAAGGCCGTGCTGAAGGAAAGGTACCTTGCCATAAAGGAAGAGGTGGAAGACAAGAGTGAGCCCGCAAAAGGCGAGGAGGAGTAGATAGTGTCCTCAACCCCGCACTTGCCACCTGTTGCGACCATAACCCAGAAAACCGTTGTCGATATGCTCGCTGTTGGAAAGAGAGTAGATGATCGAGGGCTCAATGACTTTCGAGAGATGAAGCTTGAGATCGGCCCAATCGAGAGAGCTTGCGGGTCGGCGCTAATCAACTTGGGAAAAACGAAGGTGATGGTCGGCGTAAAGGTGGAGGAAGGAGAACCCTTCCCAGATACGCCTGACGAGGGAGTACTTACCGTGAACGCGGAACTTGTACCCTTGGCGTCACCGTCCTTCGAGCCTGGGCCCCCCAATGAGAATGCAATTGAGCTCGCAAGAGTTGTGGACAGGGGCATCAGAGAATCAAAGGCCATCGACCTAAGACAACTGTGCGTTCAACCCAAAAGGAAGGTCTTCGTGGTCTTCGTCGATGTGTACGTACTTGACCACGACGGAAATCTGATAGACGCCTCCTCAATCGCATCACTCGCGGCCTTGCTTAGTGCAAAAATGAATGAATATGGAGTGGAGAATGGAGAAGTCATCTACAGGCCCGAGCTTAGGACGCTCCCTATTCAGAACCAACCAGTTGCAGTGACCTTGGCGAAGATTGGCAGGTCTCTTGTCGTTGACCCGTCACTTGACGAGGAACAGGTGATGAGTGCAAGGCTGACAGTCGTCTCCGACAAGGATGGCCGAATATGCGCCATGCAGAAAGGAGGGGCTGAAGCTCTTTCGGTCGAAGAGGTTAAGCAAGGAGTCGCGATTGCACTCTCGAAGGCACCGGAGATTCGTTCTAGAATAATGGAGGCCGTCAAAACGTGACCAAGACGAGAAAAGTCGGGCAAGCAGGAAGTTTTGGGCCTAGATATGGAACGGTCACAAGGAGAAGATACGCTGAGATCATCAGCGGGCTGAGAAGATATAGCGAGTGCCCTCAGTGTCATGTCATGGCAGTTAGAAGAGAAGCTGTTGGCATATGGTACTGCAAGAAATGTGGGTACAGGTTTGCTGGAGGCGCCTTCACGGCACAGACGAAGCTTGGTGAAGTTGCAAGGCGTGCAACGAAAGGCGCAGCACCCAGTGCTGTCTCGACGGAGCTGGGTCTTGTGGAAGCGCCGAGAGCTGTTGAAGCGGTCGTGGAGCCTCAAAAGAAGAGAGTCAGAAGAAGACGGAAGACCACGGAGGCTCCCAAGGAAGAATCAGAGTGATCGTCATAAGCACTTGTAGGAGACCCACACCGCGAATAAACAGCTTCGTAAGGGATCTTTGCCATTCACTATGCAATTGCATTGTCTCCCCGAGAGGTAAGATGAGTCTCCAAGATGTGATAGACTCTGCGATCGGGAAGGGAGCCGACCGACTGTTACTGGTCAATGGGTGGAAGGGCGAGCCTGGTGAGATAAGGCCTCTACGCCTTGAAGAGGGAGAGGCACAGGTCGCATATCCGATCATTTTTGCTAGGGAGGTCAAACTCCGACGGGACTATGGAATCAAGGGAAGATTTGTTGCTGAAGCTGTGACAACCAGTGAGAGAAAGGTCGACGTTGACCTCGCTAGGTCTCTGGCAAGCCTCTTCGATCTTCCTTTACGATCGAGTAGGGGCTCTTTGTGCTCATTTCACGTGGCAGAGGATCATTCAAAGAGGCTAGCAGTAAATCTGACATCACCGGCCGCAACTCGGGCAGTAGGCCCGGGTTTCGTTGTACGGCACCTAGCGTGGTACGCAAGTAGGTCGGAGTGACATGAAGAGCGCGCGAGCTGAAATCGCGATAGAGTTAAGTTCAAAAAGACATGCGGAGGCGATTCACAAGGCCTTGAAGCCTGAGACAAGGCATTCGATAGGACCAAGATCGAGAGTTGCTGTCCTTTTGATAGGGAGGACCTTGAGGATAGATGTGTTCGCCAAGGATGTCCCTGCACTGCGCGCCGCTGTCAACTCATATTTGAGATGGGTTTCCGGATCTGCCACTCTGATTCAAGCGGTTGATCGCTCCGGACCAAAGAGGGAGACGGCCTGTCCTATGACAGCCAAGGCTGCGAGCTGAGGGAAGACGGTTGGAAGCCAATTCATTCATATTGTCATGCGTCACTTGCTATCTGTGAGTAGAACGACAATGTTCAGCATCCTGAGCAGTGAGCTGATAATCTTCATCGGCCTAATCTTCGTTGGAATAGTTGTCTTGATGCTCATTAGGGCGATAATCCACTTTGTCATACCTTTGATAGGTGCCGTTGTCGTTTGGCTTTATACAGGAAGCCTCACTTATGCAGGAATGGCTTTTGTTGTCATAGCGCTTCTTGAGCTAGCGTTCAAGAAGCTGTAGCGAGAAGAGCTACGAGCTGTCTTCGAGCCAGAGGAAAATGCTGGCGCAATTCTTTCGTTATGTTCTTATCCAAGGTGGTCAAGAAGCGTAGTCATAACGAGTCTTTGAGAGTGAGACAATGACTGAAGAAGCACAACTGCCTCCTCAAGTGCAGGAAGACCTTGTTAGACTTCAGCAGCTGCAGCAGACATTGCAGGTTGTGGTAACTCAGAAACAGCAACTGGAACTAGAATTGAGCGATACGGAGAAGGCTCTCTCTGAGCTAGAGAAGATCACTGATGAGGTTCCTGTCTATAAGAGCGTCGGCAGCATTCTGCTGAAAGCAGAGAGACAAGGGTTGATGGGCGAATTGAAGGAGAGAAAGGATCTACTCAACTCTCGTGTAACGGTTCTGGGCAAGCAGGAGGAAAGAACGAGAGAGAGAATGAAAGAACTGCAAGACAGACTTCAACAACGATTGAGGGCGCCAAGTACCACACAGACATAACGAGAACGATGTGAGCTTCGAAGTGGGAATCGTACTGAGAAGAAGGCCGTCGGAAAAGGAAATCGAAGAGCTCTGCTCCACGGCAGAAGAAGCTGTGGAACAGATCCTTGACAGGAAAATCGGGCTGAAGCGTGTAGATGATTTACAGGTCACCATGAAGGCCGAGGGATCGAGGCCTCTGAGGCTAACATTCGATATATGTTTGACGCCGAATCGCCCTTTATCACAATTGGATTCTGTGCTGAGTGAGGCAACTGATGCGGCATTCTTGGCGGTGGAGAGAAAGGCAATAGACCTAAAGCTCTGCAAGAACGGAAGATCGGATTGACCCAATTTCGCCCTTTGCGCAGCTCCATGTTCGAAGAAGAAACGTAGAGAGCTAGGATTCTCTTATCAGAGGACTCGATGGGAAGAGAACAAGTCACTGCGGCATAGCTAAGAGAAAGCTGTTGTTCCAAATTTGCGCACCTTCCGACGGATTCTACCATTAGTGAACGCATCTAGAAGAGTGGCGATACTTTCCCATCAGAACGCTGATCCTGACGCACTGTGTTCGGCGTATGCGCTTTGCTTCCTCTTGAGGAGACTCAACAAGAAGATCAAGGTTCATTTGATCGCTCC
>CAZFRJ010000040.1:0-5644 GCA_964521355.1 uncultured Candidatus Bathyarchaeia archaeon
GTCAAGGCTCCGCCAAGCTGAGCTGCAAGCGCAGCCGCGCCAGCCAGAGCCAAGATTCTTTCGCTAACCGTACTTGCCACTCCATAACCGAAGAGATAGATGCCAACCACAGCAGCCACTGACAAAAACACTGAGAACAAAGGTAGGGCACCGATTGTAGATCTTGAGATCCCGTCGATCAGTCCAACTCCGTTAGCTCCGAGAGCGTATCCAGTGTAGAAGGATCCTCCAAGCGTGATCGTAGCGTACATTCTTGCGCGTCGAAATACACTTCCGATTCTTCTGCTCGCGAGTCTCGTCACATGGTAGATCGCAATCGAAAAGGCAGCGGCAACCAGAGGCGTCGCAATCCACGAGACTGCGACCAAGGCAGAAAACCTCCAGTTCACTCCGATTTCCAAGAGAAATCCTATGGGAAGGGCCGCTCCAACCATGGCTTGTGTCAAAGACAGCGGCAAGTTCAGAACTGTAGCCACCAACATCACGATAAGAGTCGCCAGTAAAAGCACGGCTGTAGCCCTGTCATTTGGGCCGGCGAGCACACCTCCATAGATAGCATTTGAGAGCTTTCCTCCTTCAATCACTGCTCCAAGAACAACGCCTAGCCCTCCGACCGTTGCCAAGACCAAATACTCTACAGACATTATGCCAGCCCTTGTTCCAACGCAGGCGGACGCATTGTTGGCTCCTAGAATAACACATACCAAAAGCGCAAACAGTAGAGAAGAAAGGATCAGAAGCTGCACGAGTCACTCAGCCTTTGCGATTATGGCCAGCAAAATGTCTGCTGAGTCCTCGGCGGCGTCAGCTATGAGGTCGAGAGATGAAATGAACTCCTTGATCTGCAGAAGCGTCAACAAGTCGATGTCAGATTTCTGAGAGTAGAGGCGCTTTACCAGTTTGGCCTTTATTCCGTCGGCAAGTTTCTCATGCTTCCTTACCTCAAGCATTCCCTCGATAACTGGATCCGACCCTAGACTCAGAGCTTCGATCGCCACTCCAAGGGCCTTAGCCGATTGGGCTACCTCGTTGATCATGTCGTACAACGAGTCTTGATCCTTGAGAAGAGAATGGAAGACAGGTGAGTGAAGGTTGATTTCAGTAGCGGATGTTGAGGCATCTTTTGCTGCGTCAGCCATGTCATCAATTCCTTCAAGCAACTCAAGAAAATGTTGGCTCAGTCCAGAAAAGAAGGCTCCTTTGCAGAGCTTCAAACTAGCGTTCTGCTTAGCGTCGTCCGCCAAGGACTCGAATGTTCCTATCATTGTAGCCTCGTTCGATGCCAGCTCCCAGTCTTCCTCTGCGATGTAGGTGACCAGTCGTTTCAGGCTGTCTATCTGCTTGAGAACATAACCTAGCAAGTCGTTGTAGAAGCGAAGGATCTGCTTATCGCCTCTACCAACGAATTGGATGCCCCTCCAAATAGACAATTCATGCACCGTGTCAGATCACTAGATGCTTGCTTTCTAGGAGTGATCTCTACTGAGATTCATGTTCCTTCCTTGAAGGATCTCAGATATTTCTCCTGCTCGGATGTCAGTGTATCGACTTGAATCCCCATCGTTTCCAGCTTCATCCTCGCCACTTCTTGATCTTGTTCCTTTGATACATTGTATACGCCCGGCCCCATCGTCTTTCCCTCCTTAGCCAAATGTAGCAGCGACAGAAACTGGTTCGCGAAGCTCATGTCCATAATCTCCGAAGGATGGCCCTCTGCAGCAGCCAAGTTCACGAGGCGACCTTCAGCCAAGAGATAGAGCCGCCTACCGTCGCGAAGCGTATACTCAACATTGTTCGGCCTAACCTCACGCTTCTTGACCGCTATTCGCTCCAAGTCTTGGACGGACACTTCGACATTGAAGTGCCCTGTGTTGCAGAGAATGGCTCCATCCTTCATGGTCTTCATATGATCGCTCGTAATGACATCTTTGCATCCCGTTGCAGTGATGAATATGTCTCCTACACTAGCAGCCTCCATCATGGTGGTGACTTCGAAGCCTTCCATAGCGGCTTTTAGAGCCTTCAAGGGATCGACTTCACATACGATGACGCGGGCACCCAGTCCTGTAGCCCTCATCGCTACTCCTCGTCCGCAGTGTCCATAGCCCGCAACTACGAAGTTCTTTCCTGCGATGAGAACGTTCGTTGCTCTAATGATGCCATCAATCGATGACTGGCCTGTTCCCCAGACATTGTCAAAGTCCCACTTGGTTTCGGCATCGTTCACAGCGATTATCGGATATCTGAGCTGCCCCGCCTCATGCATAGCTCTGAGACGGTGCACTCCTGTGGTCGTTTCCTCGGTCCCTCCGATCACTCCTCCCAGCGGACCGGACTCCTTCTCGTGGAGTCTCATCGTCAAGTCTGCTCCATCATCGAGAGTCAGGTTAGGCTTGAACTCGATCGTCTGATCGATACACCAGTAGTATTCCTCGGTGGACAGGCCCCGCCAGCCATAGACGCTCACGCCTTCCTTAGCCAGTGCAGCAGCGACATCATCTTGTGTGGAGAGAGGATTGCAACCGGACCAAGCCGTTTCCGCCCCGGCTTCCCTCAGTGCCTCAACGAGAACTGCTGTTTCTTTCGTGATATGAAGGCAGCCCGAGATGCGAAAGCCCTTCAGAGGTTTCTTGGCGGAATGCTTCTCTCTTAGTTTTCTCAGAACCGGCATGCGCGTATCCGCCCACTGGATCTTCAGTCTGCCTGCGTCCGCAAGACCAAGATCTCGAACCTTAAACGGCACAACTTCATGATTCATACGAGATCAGACCAGTCTTACGGAGATGGGTTGGGCCAACTTCTAAATGAACCTATGCGAGTAGGAGGGATCACCCAGCCTCCAAGCGGAACCCGGATGGTCACATCGCCTTGACGGGTTCGATCTTCAACGACTCGTTCATCTTTCAAGGTCGATGATGGTTGAAACTGAAAGAGTTCGTTAAGCGCTACGGAGAACCCTACTCCAAACGCTTAGGCATAGATTTGACAGCTGGAAGGTCGGGCGAGGTGTTCAAGTGGTTCCTCGCATCGATACTCTATGGCAAACCCATCAGAGAATCTTCCGCCACTAAGACCTACAAGTGCTTTGAGAAGCGGAGAATTCTCTCTCCTGAGAAGATTCTACAGACGGGTTGGGATGGCCTCGTGTCGATTCTGGATGAGGGAGGGTACACGCGCTACGACTTCAGCACAGCTACCAAACTCTTGGATGTCGCGGGAAAACTAATGGAACGATACGGTGGGAATCTGAACAGGCTTCATGAGGCAGCCTCTGACAGCAGAGACCTAGAAGCCAGAATAATGTCGCTCGGAAAGGGCTTAGGTCCGACGACCACATCGATCTTCCTCAGAGATATGAGAACGATTTGGTCGAAAGCGGATCCTGAACCTACTCCATTGGTCAGGCAGGCACAGAAGAGCTTGGGGATAAAGGATCTGGAATCCTATGCCAAGCGAAGTAAGATAGACCTCGTCCAGCTGGAGACAGCGCTGCTGAGGCTTGCGAAAGATTTCCTCAGAGAGGGTCTACGCTCACCAGTGAAGAGGCGATAGGCCGATCGCGCCCAGATCCAGTCTCATCGTGAAAAGATAGCCCACTAGATGTCGTCTAGTGGGAATATTGGCCTCCTTACGTGTCTGTAGGGAAATTGCTTCAGGTTGGGACTGGCTACGCCGGGTGCATCAACCTCGATTATCTCTTTGGCGAACGGCTCGTACGCCGCTCTGAAATGCCCTCTCGACTTCACGACCAGAATCTTCTTCTCCGTCGGTTCGATGCCGTGCCTCCTGAATATCTCGGGGTCGTTCGGCGCCATCTTTCGTTCCGCCACGATAAGCTCAACGCCATCAACCTCTAAGACCGCACTTCGACCGATCTCGCCCTTCGAGCCGGTTCCCATGGGACCCTTATGGATGAATACTCCGTCCGTGATCGTCTTGACTCGCCCAGTAACCTCAGCTGGTGGTCCGTGAAAGTTATCGGTCTTTCCTCCAACCTTCATAGTTATCGTTGCTCCTACACCCGCTCCTATGGCTTTGGCTACTGCCTCAGGGTCCTTAATCAGCGCGAATCCAACATCTTTCGCACCCATTTCGATCAGAGTCTTCAGCACGACTGTTCCATCGCCTGAGCCTCCGCCGCCTGGGTTGTCCGCGACATCCGCCAGAATCACAGGTCCTTCCTTCGCCTCAATGGCTTTCCTGACAGCCTCGGGAACAGGAGTCAATGGTTTCAGGAACTCTCTTCGAAGACTCCAAGCGAAATCTGAAAGTTCCTGCGCATATCTCTCAGCCAAACCTTGATCATTATTCGTTATGACTACTACGCTGAATCCTGATTCCTCCGTATCCGCGAACGGGAAGCCTCCGGCCACATTGACGTTAATGACGGCTGGGTTTCGCTCCATGGCATACGCTCTCTCGAAGATCTTTACCATGGGACCTTCAGTCGTTCTCATGTTGATCGTCGGTGGCATCATGGGAGGCTTACGCAAGGCCTTCACAGGTTTGATCTTTCCCCTAGCCATTGCGACGGTGGCTTCACATGCCTCGACTGCCCGTTCGTAGGAATCAACGTGAGGATTTGTGTTATGGCCGAAAAGCAAGTCGCAAGATTCCACCAACAAGTTAGTTATGGTTGCATGAAGATCTAACGTACAGGCAATGGGAACTTTCGGCCCAACAACTTGTCGAACGGCATGCAAAAGGTCTCCTTCAGCGTTCCCCACCCCTTCCGCCACCATGGACCCATGAAGCAAAGCAATGACCCCGTCAACCTTTCCGGCTTTCTTGATGTCGTCCAAGATCCTTTCCTTTAGAAGGCGATATGTGTCCGCGGTCACGATTCCTGAGGGCATCGCATTCGCGGCAACCGTCGGAATCAGTTCAATGTTGTTCGTTGCCGCTGCGTCCATGGCACCTCCTATAGATGTCTTAGTGCCCTTGAACTCCTTGAACATCTCCTCGCCATAGAAGAGGGAACGTTCTTGAAAGTGGCGAAGTTCTGTCTTGACTGAGCTGAACATGTTCGTTTCATGGCTCAGCATCCCAACAACAAACCTCATCTGAAACACAGCTCCATGCATTTCACGTGACAATTCGAGTACTTATCGTTTGACATATTGTCGAAACGTTGCCGTCACGCTATGCGAACCCGTAAAGAAGCAACGATTAGATCAGAGGATCTCCAAATGTTGAGGGAGGCCTTGTTCTATAGCTCGACTTGAATCGCTTTCTCCAGAGCCTTCATCCAATCAGAAGCTTTGCGAGGGCGCGCGCCGTTGGGAGTACGGGTCAAACGAACCCTGAAACGCACGATCTCTTCCTCCTCCTGATGTTCCGGAGCGGGCACGTTCGGAAACCCCGCACATTTCTCAAGAAGACGATGAACCTTGCTGACAACCTCTTCAGGTATCGGCTCGGATGGAAATGGGGTTGCCTCCGGCTCAGGTGTCGCTTCAACAACTATCCAGTAATGAGATCCGGGCGTAGCCGCGTCCCAGTACAATCGGAAGACGTAGCCCCTCCCGTCGATCCTCTTGACGAACATAACTTTGCCTCACATAGTTCACTGTTGAACTGAGATATAGCATCTAGCAGTCAACGGACAAGCTAATGATGCGTCCTCCGTAAACTATCTTCTGCT
>CAZFRJ010000041.1:0-5518 GCA_964521355.1 uncultured Candidatus Bathyarchaeia archaeon
TGAGCATCGTTGACATCTGACACCGACGGATTGGTCACAACGGGCAAAGTGGTGTAAACGTTGAACAGTCTCACGATCTCTTGGGCCTTGCCAGCAGCATATACTTGAAAGACAGGTGACCTACCCCTTTTGGCTTGAGCTGCTGCCCACTCTACGATCTTCGCATAGATCCTATGGCGGCTTGGAAAGACATAGAACGGATCTCCGTAGGTCGCCTCCATGATCACTTCATCACATTCGGGAGCGTGCGCCGCTTCTGTGGTTAAGGTGTCGACGCAGTTGATGTCACCGGTGTAAAGCACCGTCTTATCCGGAGTCTCGACGAGAAATTGGGCCGAACCTAACATGTGACCTGCATTGACAGGAGTCACCTTGACGTTTCCAACCCTGACAATTTGATCTAGCTTGATGGGAAAAACATTGTTGAGCTGTCTGTGATTCAGCTTCTCATAGATTGCGATTGTTTCAGGCGTAGCGTATTTCTTGGCACCACTTCTGAAGCCATTCGTGTGATCGGCATGAGCATGAGTTACGAAGATGTGAGTATTTCTTCCCGTTCGTCCACGCATTTCGGGGTCAAGGACGACTTTGGCTTCCTCTGTAGAAACTACGACGCCACCCTGCCAGCCAATCTTCGCACCGATCAAAGAGGGCTCTTCTCCAGTCATTCATTGAGTCTACGTGGAGCTTACAGATGGGGGGACAACCACTAATTGTTCTCTGAGCTTCTCAAGCTCTCTCCCCGATAAGGGGCGCGTCTTGATCTTAGCCATATCGCTTCCGATGATTGCACTGTTGCCGAGAGGATCTTTGAGTTCCACCACGAAGCTAAGTTTTCCCTCCCGCGCCTTCTTCAGCTTTGCCAGAACTGACCTAGCCCGCCTCCTCCGCTTCTGCGAAAGAGACGGAACAATTCCTTCAAGGACTTCCTGTATTCTATCGAGTATTCCTTCAACGTTAGTGATGAATCCCTGCGCAGAAGTCCTTGGAGTAATTGTAACTCCAAGTTCCGGCACCCTGATTGTGGCAGAGCTTGACTTGACTATCTTCATGGTCAGGTCTTCATCTGAAGCTATTTGAGCGCGCATTACGCTTGGTTCCTTTACAGAAGTCAATGCTACGTCCGTGTCTCTATATCCGCACGTACTGCAGGAGATGGTTGTAAGCAACACTGGGCCGAAGTAGTCGACATTCTCTACGGATTCCGTAAGTTGCAGAGAGTTCTTCCTGCAGGTTGGGCAGGGCTGATCAGGCAACCGGAAGGTCTTGGATGCCATGGAACTCCGGTTCCCTTCGGACAGATTCTTTAAGTTTCTTAGACTTATATGCGCAATTATCAATCCCGTAGTCGACCTAGGTGCGTGAAAAAGATCCTAAGGGAGATTCGATTTCACGGCAGAGGGGGCCAGGGGGCAGTGATCCTTGCACAGTTAACGGCGAAAGCTGCTTTCTTAGAGGGAAAATGGCCTCAGGCAATGGTTCTCTTCGGGGCGGAAAGGAGGGGAGCTCCTGTAGAAGCGTTTGCGAGGATAAGTGATCGAGAAATACTGGTCCGCAGCAAGGTGTACGAGCCAGACTACGTTGTTGTTCTAGACCAATCTCTCTTCGAAGCTCTCGATGTGACACAGGGATTGAAAGAGGGGGGAAGCCTGCTGGTTAACTCTGCCAAGAAACCCAAGTTCCCTGAGTCATTCCCAAGAAAGAGCAGGGTTTCTTACGTGGATGCAACTGGGATAGCTTTGGAACTCAACCTCATTGTGGCGGGACAGCCCGTAGTAAACACAGCCATGCTCGGCGCATTTGCGAAGACCACAGGTGAAATACAGCTTGAGTCCGCTGAGAAAGTGGTTCGAGAGGAATGGCCGGGGGACGTGGGTGAACTCAACTCTAGGGCTGTTAGGTTTGCTTACGAACGCGCCATCGCAGGTTGACGAAACTCTTCCATATTATCAGTCCATGGTTCTTAGGCACTCTTCTTTAGAAGGAGACTACTCGACTAGACTTTAGCTGAATCTTGCGTCTGTCAGCATGCTACGCGTCTCAGAAAGGTTATCTTTCTCAGCTTCGACTAAGCGCCCTTGGGAGATATTGCCCGTTGAGTGGTCAGAAGGCGCAAAAGAGGCTTCGAGAAATGCCGCTGACCTGTCTCTCTGTACCGGCGAAGGGAACAAGTGGAAGAACCGGTTTCTGGAGAACCTTTCGACCTGTGTTCGACAGAGAGAAGTGCACCAGATGCCTGCTCTGCTGGGTCTACTGCCCCGAGGCGGCGGTCAGTCGTGACGCTGAGGATTACCCTGTGATAGACTATGACTACTGCAAGGGTTGTGGAATATGCGCGTTCGAATGCCGGACAAAGGCGTTGACCATGCGTCGGGAGGAAGTGTAGAGTGACACGTACTCTCGTTGACAACGGAAACCATGTGGCCGGCCTTGCGGCTCAGGCCGCCAAGGCAGAAGTCGTGGCGGCGTACCCAATAACTCCTCAGACAGCGATCGTTGAGATAATTGCGGAACTTGTCGATTCCGGAAGGATGAAGTGTGAGTACATATGCGTCGAGTCAGAGCACAGTGCGATGGCCGCGTCCATAGGAGCGTCCGCTTCGGGAGCAAGGACTTTCACAGCCACATCATCGCACGGTCTTGTCTATATGCACGAGATGCTTCATTGGGCGAGCGCTGCAAGATTGCCTATCGTCATGGTTGTGGTCAACCGTGCGTTGGGTCCACCGTGGAACATACTGCCGGATCTGAATGATTCTCTTTCCCAGAGGGATACTGGATGGCTTCAGTTCTACTGCGCATCGCACCAAGAAATCTTCGACACAATAATTCAGGCGTACAAGATATGCGAGAACTCAAGAGTTCTCCTGCCGGCAATGATATGCTTTGAGGGCTTCGTTCTCTCTCACACAACCATGCCCTTCAAGATCCCGGACCAAGAGGACTTGGATTCATTTCTACCTCGCTACAAGCCAGGCTGGAAGCTGGATGTTGACGATCCAATAAGCCATGGGACTCTGGCCTCTTCAGACTACTACATGGAGTTAAGATATCTGATCCAAGAGGCAATGGACAGCGCGAAAGAACTGATCCCAATCGTTGGGAAGGAGTATGCCGACAGATTTGGACTCCCATATCATGGTGGGCTCTTGGAGGAAGTCTCCTGCGAAGATGCTGAGGCAGTTGTCGTCACTATGGGATCCTTGGGAAGCGAGGCCAAGGTCGCAGTACAGAAGCTCAGAGATAGCGGACATAAAGTGGGCTTGGTAAGGATCCGCACGTTTAGGCCTTTCCCTATCGAAGAAGTGAAAAGAATCTGTGGAAGAGTTGACGCAGTTGCGGTGATTGATAGGGCAATAAGCTCAGGCATGGAAGGACCATTGTTCACGGAGGTGCAAAGCGTTCTCTGCGAGCTCAAAGATAGACCGCTCGCAATGAACTTCGTAGCCGGAATAGGAGGAAGAGATGTCACCGAGCAGGATGTTGAAACGATGGCTGTCCACGCCTTGGAATGCGTCAAGAAGGGGCGAGTTGATCAGAGGGTGACATGGTACGGGTTGAGGAGGTGACCTAGTTGGCCACGCTTAAGGAACTTCCTAGAGAGGAGCATATCTTGCCAGGTAACGCCTCATGCGCTGGATGCTCGACCTCTCTGTCCATACGGTTGACTGTCAAGGCGCTTGGAAAGAGGACGGTCTTCGTGGTTCCTGCATGTTGCACCAGCATTATCCAAGGTGTCTTTCCGCTGACCTCCTTGAATATTCCGGTTCTCAATGTGGCGTTTGCCAGCACAGGCGCCGCGGCATCAGGGGTTGTCTCAGGATTCAGGGCTCAAGGAATTGATGATATCACAGTCGTTGGTTGGGCAGGAGATGGTGGAACCGTGGATATTGGCATTCAGGCACTAAGCGGTGCAGCGGAACGTGGGACCGATTTCATCTACGTATGCTACGACAACGAGGCATATGGAAACACCGGCATGCAGAGGAGCGGCTCAACCCCTCTGGGTGCGTGGACGACGACGACTCCAACGGGCAAGAGGGAGGAGAAGAAGAACATGCCTCTCATAATGGCAGCTCACAAGATTCCTTACATTGCCACACTGTCCCCGTCATATCCGACAGACTTCGTTGAGAAGTTTCAGAAAGCCAAGGCGATCAGAGGAACGAAGTACCTTCACATTCTAGTTCCCTGCCCCCCGGGCTGGAGAACCGATCCGGCAATGTCAGTAGAACTGGGAAGGCTCGCAGTCCAAACCGGTGTGTGGACACTCTTTGAAATAGAGAAGGGGATCTTTTCTCTATCCGCTCCAAGCAACCCGCTACTTGAGAAGACCAGAAGAAAACCAGTTCAACTCTATCTTGAGAAACAGGGACGATTCAGACATCTCACTGAAGGAGACATGTCCAAGATCCAGCTCAATGTTGACGAGAGTTGGGAATACTATAGGAAGATTAATCAAACCAAGATCTGTCCTTAGTCTCTACACTTTCAACGGAGAGAGCGGGCATGACAGCGATACAGGAGAATCTCGTACGGGTTGGCAAGAAACCGGTCATGAACTATGTGGTTGCATGTGTCACGCTATTCAATTCCGGCGCAGATGAGATCGTGCTCAGAGCAAGGGGCCAATCGATCAATAACGCTGTGGATATCGTGGAGCGACTGAAGAAATTCCAGAAGAACCTCTCAGTCAGAAACATTAGCATTGGATCGGAAGATGTCACGCGGCCAGATGGAACAAGAGCCAGCATATCCACTATAGAGATTGCGGTTAAGAAAGAATAGGCTCCTCAGGAACGAAACCGCTGTTCGATGCTGCACAAGCCTTTTAGAGGGGCGTAGGTAAAGCCCCGCCTCCGAAAGGTTGTGCGATCCATTGTCAGAGGCGAGGTATCCAAAGATCCTAGTTACTCCTCCGGGGCCAAAGGCACGAAGGCTCCTTGAGAGAGACGAGAGGGTCATATCGGGATCGATGGTTCGATTCTATCCTCTAGTGATCGATTCGGGAAAGGACTGTATTGTAAAGGATGTGGATGGAAACGAGTACATAGATCTGAACTCAGGGCTTCTGTGCCTGAACGTAGGACATTGCCATCCCCGAGTCATAGATGCCATAAAGAAGCAGTCCGAGAGGTTTCTCCATTACTCCTACACAGACTTCTACTATGAGAACATAGTTGACCTAGGAGAGAAGCTTGAGAAGATAACCCCAGGTAACTTCTCGAAGAAGATCTTCTATTCAAACAGTGGAGCTGAATCGGTCGAGGCCGCGATCAAGGCATCGAGATGGCACACTAGAAGACAGTTGTTCCTTGCCTTCATAGGCGGGTTCCACGGAAGACTGGTAGGCTCGTTAAGCCTGACGGCCAGCAAGCCGATCCAGAAGAAGCATTTCTTTCCGCTAATGCCGGGAGTGACTCACGTTCCGTATCCCTACTGCTATCGATGCCCGTACAAGCTCTCGTATCCTGATTGCGATTGTTGGTGTGTCGACTTCATAGATGAGTGGGTTTTC
>CAZFRJ010000042.1:0-5514 GCA_964521355.1 uncultured Candidatus Bathyarchaeia archaeon
ACGTATTCGATGCCTTCTGGGTAACACATTGGATCGGAGTATGTGGCCAGTTCTTTTACGTTGAGAGGATCGAAGATAGTTATGTCAGCCGAGAAGCCGGGCCTGAGCAGTCCTCGATCCATCAGTCCCAGCCTTGCTGCCCCAGCCGAGGTCATCTTTCGCATCGCCTCCTCCAGAGACAGAACGCGCTCTTCGCGCACATATTTCCTCAATATCTTCGGAAATGTTCCAAAATTGCGCGGATGCGACCTCTTGGCTGGGTCTGCCGGTATAGCGGAGCCGTCAGTGCTGACCATAGCCAGAGGATGTTGCAGGAGCGCCTTCACATCCTCTTCATGCATCGCCTCACTGATCCCTTCAAGAGGTTTGCCCACTTCGAGCCTGTCGAGGTAGAGATCTACCGGTTCCATTCCTCGGATCTGGGCCGCCTCAGTCATGCGCTTGCCGATCAGGTCCTTGTCTTCGTCGCTTGCCTTCAGGATGAGCGCGGTCTCCCATGTGTGCTCGGCCTCTATGCTCTCCATACCTTCCTTCACAAGGTCCCGAATCCTTCTTCGTGTTTCGGGATCCCTAAGGCGTTCTCTCATCTTCTCCGGACCTCCTTCCTCAGCCCATGTTGGAAAACCGCGGACCAGACCGCCTCTGAAGGTCCATGGATACACATCGAATCTGACATCTACTCCTTTCAAACGCGCAAACTCTATCTCCTTGAACCACCAAGCTAGAGATTTGCGCCAGTTGACTTCCCCGCACGCCTTTGCGTGACTCCAAGTGGTGGGGATGCTTGCCTCTTCGCCGATTCTTATCGTCTCCTTAATGGCCAGGAGTTCACTATCGATCGTGGGGACGATGAAGTCTCTTCCGCCCCGCGGCTCATGACTCCACCCCAACCTGCGGTCATGGCTCGTGTGGATGCCTCCATACTTGGCCGCAACTTTCGCAAGCTCAATTATCTCCTCTGTCTCTGCATAGTTCCCCGGCGTGTACATCAATCCTGTCGACAGGCCGAAAGCTCCCTCCTCCATTGTCTGAGCCACTAGGGCCTTCATCTCCTCAAGCTCAGCCCTTGTCGGAGCCCTGTTCACCCACCCCATCACGCATAGCCGTACGGTTCCATGCCCCACTTGGAACGCGCCGTTCATGCTACACCCCTGCTGCTTGAACCGCTTCATGTAGTCGCTTAGCGTTGTCCAGTCAACATCGATTCCGTAGTTCTTCGCGTCCGCCTTGACATCTTCAAGTGCCGCGCCTCTTAGTGGACCACTCGCACTGGTCCCACAGTTGCATGTCAACTCTGTAGTTACTCCCTGCCGGATCATGGAGTCAGCGGTAGGATACGCTATGAAGGGTAGCTCAGAGTGGCTATGCATGTCTATGAAGCCAGGAGCTACAACTAATCCTTTCGCGTCAATCACAGCATCTGCCTTTGAGGGAGGGAACTTGGTGCCTATATCTGCAATCCTTCCCTCTGAGATCGCGACATCAGCTCTGTACCATGGCGAGCCAGTGCCATCAACAACAAAACCATTCCTCACAAGATAGTTCCACATGGTTCCTCACCATGCAGAGACAGTTTTCGCAATAAGTAACTTTGGACCTAACCTGTTGAAGACGCTTACCTAAGCAACGCCAACTGAAGCAGTAGAAAACAAAAAGGGTGGAATTTAGGGACGGCGTTGTTCTTAGCTTGGCTTGCTTGGTTTGGGCCAGGGCCGCTTCTGAGCGGGAACCATGGCGTAAGCCAATAGTATCAACACTATCGGCAGTGCGACCATGGCTCCAGGGAGCGGCAACCATGATGTGTAAAGGAAGTCGACTCTTCCGAAGATCATGTTGAACCTTGAGAGCAAGGCGTTGGCGAAAGAGTAGCCGAACGAGGCCATCATTGCGTACCGTGCGAATTTTGAGATGATCCCCAGATTTCCTTTGTGCACACTCGGAAACGTGAATATGAAGAAGTAGACCACTGTTAGCACTATTATGATGAAGAGAAGGTTGCTGAAACCGGTCCATGCGTCAACTCCCAGAACCTTGAGCGCAGCGGTTGATTGGATCTGCGCGATGAACTCGGCTGTGACCGTGGCTCTCATAGACAGCCCGATGCCTATGCCAACCATTACCGCTAGCGGAAACCTGCTCATCCAGAAGTACTTCTTGTGATATCTTGTGTAGAGAACTATTCCAAGCAAGAACGCCACAACGTAGAGCAAGGCACCTTTTGTGAATGGAGTCCAACCGTACCTCAACACGTTGTCAACGCCATAGACGATGTTATGTCCCGCTGCGGCTCCAACGAAAGTGTGCTCAGCAAACTTGAAGAACACGTTGTCTCTAAACGCGATGCTGAAGATCCATAGGCTGAACAACGCTGCCAACCATATTTGGAGGACAGATGCTAGATCTGCTGCCATTGGCTCATCCTCCTGAAGCCTTCCTTCCGTAGTACGCGATGTTCCCCAGTATGACGAACGCAACCATGAGAATATGGCACATGCTAATCACGTCAGCCGATTTTATCCCGCGTCCAGGCACTTTAATAAGTAGCTCCACTTCTCCCGCCTGTGCACCCGCCGTAAGCGACAACAGCTGTCCCGCCCTCCGATAAGGTAGCATGGTCGGTATCATGAGAGCTAGCACGTTGGCGATGTAAGGCGTCTTGTACGGTGTCACCCACTGCCGGACCCAACCTTCTGACTGGTCGCCTCCTGTCGTGAAGCATATGAGGAGTTGGAAGCTACTGGCATCCTTGATCCCTGCCATGATCGGATACTGGTCAAGAGAGACTTTCTTGTAATCTGTGGAGGTCGTTGCTCTCAGATCCTTTCCTACGGCTGCCATGGCTGTTTCCGTTCCCGCTATGTAGCCTATGTGAACATAGTCGACTCCGTATTTTGCGCCGTATTTTTCAGGTCCAACCTCAGCCAAGGCCCTCTCGAAGAGTAGAGGCCCTTCTAGGGATGTTGACATGGCGATCACTTTGAGTTTCTTTGAGAACATGTGGTGGTATGTCGCGACCGCCATTGGGCCGAGCTCCGGCTCTCCTCCACCCGAATACCCGAAGTCCACAAAGACTGCCGATCCTGCAGGTAGTTTGTCGACCGTGTTGTACCACGCCTTGGCCTCATCCGATATCGGCACGGCAAGGCCGATGGGAGACACGGTGGGCACAATGATAGCGAGGAAGATGAGCAGGTATAGGACTTCCCTTGGGACTTCCTCTAGTCTACTCCACAATCCCTTTCCTTGCTTGCTCATGCTCACCTACCCCTTTCAGCCTCAGTCAGGCGACCGAGGAAACCTGTCTCCCTGCCAATCATTGTTCTGACACCAAGGGCGATGGCTCCGAGGGAAGCTCCAATCATGATCCCACGTTGAGCTGAGGTCGTTGGAACTGCGCTTAGCCAAGAGTCGAGACTTATGAGAAACGGTACGTTCGCAGCAAGCACAGGAGCGTTTCTCAACAGGGTTGCGCCTCCTGCAAGCAGAAGAATCGCCGCCTCCAAGTTACGCACTTTGAGAGATCGATAGACACCGGAAGCAATGAAGAAGCCTGTCGAAGAGTAGATGGTTGCGCTAAGCGCAAAATACGTCGAATTGTACATCCATGAGTATTCCTTTGAGGCTGGGGTTAATGCAACGCCAACGATAGAGAACGCCGCTATCATCACAAGCAACCAAATGCTGAAGGGCCACTGTCCAGGCGTGCGCCTGGAGATGTGTCTTGTATGAAGATAGAACAGGTTCACCGCGCCAAAGCCCAAGGTGAACGCCGTGAGTATGACTCCCCAGTTCTGTAGATCTCTGACGGCCGGACTCGTCCCTTCGATCTTCAGGAAGTAGTCTACCATCACTAGCAATGCTGTGATGAACACTATTATGATTGGCAGCTGTCTTCTGACAAATAGGGACATTGCTCTCACCTATGCTTTCAGCAGATTAATGATGATGGGGCTGCCAGCTGCCGTTGCGAGCACACCGATGAACATTAGGATCCAAGCGACGAGTTTGCCTAGATCTTGTCCTTGTATGCTGCCGGACTGCACTGGATCCTTGGATAGGTACGCTCCTGCCGCATAGATCTCCTCAGCTATCAGAAGGTAGTCGCACACGACAGCAAAGAAGGGAATCTGGTATCCTCTAGCCGTTCCCGCCAACTGGATAGCGCCGACTCTGAAGAACGTTTCGGCGAACAACTGCGATTCAGCATAGAAGGGCCCGATCATTATGTTTGCTGCGGGGCGTTCTCTTTCAGCGAAGCCTTGCACAGCAGCCGCATAAGCGAACTGCTCACCCGACAAATATCTGATCTGATCCTCAACATTGAACGCATCGGGCTTTCCAGCCCTGATGTATGCCTCTTTCATGATCTCAGTCGCCAGCGGCATCACCTGAGCCTGGTAGACGGAGTAAACGATTTTGACGCCGTACTTAGCGGCCAACTCCGAGACATGCCCAAGAACAGCCAGTCCTGCTACGAGTTGAGGTGCAACTGTACCGGTCAGCTCACCTAGACCTGTTGTGAAGTGAACGGGCCTATTCATCTCAGCCGCTCTGCCAACCATCTCCGGTAATGCGTCAAGTCCTGCGATCTTCCGAAACTGAGGGAGCTTCTTCTTCGCCATTTCCATGCAACCAACAATGAAAATCCACAGAGCTATTAGCATTCCAAGCGCGAAAATTCTTCCTGCGATTAACAATGCTGTCACCTATATTTTCCGCTACTACGTAACCCGACGGCGGTTATAACGTTTTTCGATATATGGAAAAGTCTCAGGTGAGGAGTTCCTTCAGCTTAATAAGCCAGCTTCGCGGCTCATGCTTCCCCGCCTCTCGTGTTGCCTTGCTGGCCTCCTCCTCTCCCTTCATAAGTTCCTCTATCCTCGAAATCAAACGTTCCATGTTCTCTCGAGATCGCGTTGACTCGGCAAACAATCCCGCGTACTCATAGACCTTCACTCCCAGCAAATCAAGAGTCATTAGAATCGGGGAGCCAACGACCATGCCGACCTGCGTCCACGCAAATGAGAGAGGAGCTACCGACTGTAATGTCATCACCGCCAATGTACCAAGTCCTGAATCTACTACTCGCCTTGCTAACTTCTCGATGATCTCCTTCTCTCTTTCGGGCGTTAAGCCAGCGATAGACTCCAATAGCGCCACTGGGCAAGAGTTCGTGCTCTGCGGCTCTTAACTCTTCTCGCCTGCCCCAACGCCATGAAGTCTCCTTGCAAAGAGGCCACCCAGAAGTCCCCCCACCACAAAGCTCACCAAATAGATGATCACTCCCCAAAGCGCTTCAGACAGTCCGAAGACAATAAGTCGGAACACCATGTTCGTCATCCAAGCTCCAAACCCAACCCTCATCCCAACATGAATATGCTTCACCTGCATTTTGCGTGCCAAGCCAAAGGCTCCCAAGAACGCAGCTTCCAAGTAGACTAACGCAGAAAGAAGCGTCAGATTCAATGCCGTCTGACCAGGAAAGTAGATTGACGCAACGTAATCCCAGAACCA
>CAZFRJ010000043.1:0-5485 GCA_964521355.1 uncultured Candidatus Bathyarchaeia archaeon
GACACGTTCCTGAAAAGTTCTTGAAGGAGAACCTCAACGCTTTCGATGCTGGCAAGAGGGCTGTCGCATCGAAGTAATCTCCAACTTCACAAGATCCCGCCCAACAGGGCACTTGGCTCACGGTTCGACGGGATCTCCCGAACCTCCTTCACGCCGAAAATGCTTCTGCCGGTCTTCGAATCCTTAGCCAAAACTCCTTTCGCAAAAACCTTCAATCCAATCAATCGACTCAAGGTTTCCACTGTCAGCTGGATTCTTGGCGTCTTCCTTTCGACGAGACTTCTGAGGATCCACTTCGTGTCTTGGCCCAACAGAATATTAGATTCAGGGCTTTCAACGACGGCGTCAATGCCACCTGACCCATCATCGATTCTGAGAAAGAGAGTTGCAGATAAGTCTAGATCTTGACTTGATTGGCACCGTTCGCAAATTGCTGTATCGTCTTGGAACTCAATCTTCAATCCGCATCTTCCGCATACAAGCGAAGCACGGGATGTGCTTGATAACTCCAAGATGATTCCTTGAACGGCCCCTTCGACATTCTCCTTTAGCTCGACGATTTTGTCAACTCTCTGAGAAGTTGGCTCGCTAGACGTTTCGACATATGTCATTGGACCTGATGACAGTTCGACTCCACCTCTGTATCCGAGACGGGGGTAGACGCCGAGTAGTCTTACCTTGGAGCCTTGCTTCATCGTGACGACCTGCCTTGCCAGGCCTCTCCAAAATACAACTCTACATTCACCTGATTCATCCCTCAGTTCAACCTCAGAGAGATCGATCATTTCACCAGTCGAAGTTTGAACCTGTCTTAGGGATGGTTGGTTGACGATCGTTCCTTCAACTATGACCGGTCCTCCAGCGCTTGGTAACTGTGCGATTCTGGTCGGAGTCGGCTGAGGGATCTTGAATTCCAGCTGTGGATTCACCGTGATAGCCCCTGACTTTCCTACACTTATCGAAACTTCGCCCAAACGTTCCCTGCTCGTCGCGTCTTCTATGAGTACGGTTTCTCCTGCCTTTAGATTGAGGTCAGCCTTGTCGTCCCACAGGGATGCTTGGATAATGCCTGTATCGTCTCCGAGAAGGAGTCGCATGACTCTTGTCGTTTCCCCGGTCTTTCTCCTCACTTCTACTGGAGGCTGAACTTTCAGTATTCTCGCCAGAACATCTATGTCTCGCACGTTCGCCCGTATCTGCGAGATCTTGAGCGGTTGTAACTTGATATTGACCAGTTCGGTCGGAGTAGACTCAAGAACCTCCACTCGACTCATGGAGTCTGCGTGAATTTCTGCGCTCCCGTTTATGGAGGTCTTGATTCTCCCCTTGGATATTCGAATAGCTCGTCCTACCGTCAAATTACGTAGCTCGTCTGCCTTTTCGTTCCAAGCAACCAGTGTTATTCTTCCAGTTCTATCCATGATTTTTGTTCGAAGAACTCTTCCCAACCCGTCGGCCCTTTTGAATTCTGCAATCCTAGGTGGAGTCTTCACGATACCTACAAGGTCAATCTCTCCCACGATTTTCGGGGCATCTGCAATACTGGCGAACTGACCTGTAATTTGCTGGCTTGCTTCGGAGGTGTCTTGCGCGAGTTGAACTTCGCCCCTGTCACCTATCATTAGTTCAATGTTGCCGCCCAGACCTTCACGTGTGTACCCATGTAGTATCGACACAGTTCTGCCGTGCAGCTGCTGATTCGCCAACCGCTCAGCTTGTTGATCCCAAGCCACACAGTTCACTTCGCCTGTAGGATCCGCCAGAACGAATCTCAGGGCCTTGCCAGAGCTGCCATCCTTGCGTGTGAATCCTTGAAGTGTTGAGACTGTCACGATTCTACCTGTAACTGTCACGTCGCTTAAGCCGCTTACCATATCTTTGATTCTGACCTCAGCCAGACTGCCTCTCTCGATCTCTATGCTGAGGTCTTGGGCGACGAGCATCGCTGCGCCTTGTTCAGAGAGAAAACCTCCCGATTCGGTCTTCTTCTTCTCGATAAGATCCATCACCATATCCTTTGAGAGATCCTTACGTCGCACCAAGATCGTGTGAATGACATCTTCAGACAAGTGGCGTTCTCCTCATGGGGGTCTCATGAGTGGCGCGAGTACGCTTTATGGATCGCAGTCGCTTTCTGACGGTCAGAATCAATACAGTGATCGTACCTACGAGGCCGATTGCTGCATACACAAGCCAAGGAGAACTAGGTTCCTCCTCACCTAATGACGGCCCCAAAAATACATCGTCGAAGAATGCTTCGAGTTGAAGAAGGTTCTTGGGGAGAGCGTACACAAGCCCGTTATAGATTCCGAAGGAGACCATCGTTATCGTGTCTTCTCTCGGAAACTTCGCTTCGTTGATCCAGAGCTTTCCTAGGTCCACTCTGATCCTGAACCAAGCGTCGTATTTCTCTACTCTTGTCTGGAAGCGATATTCGTTCGCCTTTGGCTTAGGTAAATCGTCCGACCAGATTCCGACATCAAGGTATCTGCCCCCGGAACTGACTACGAAGCACTTTATGTACCCGTAGAAGGGAAGTTCGTGACGCTTCACGCAAAGCCAAAAGGACAATTCTAGGTTCGAACTCATCGATATGGAGACACCTTGGGATACCATGGCGTATCCGTCTCCACCGATGGTTGTCGCTTTGGTGTATGCAGAGTAGTTTCCACTGTGGGCTTGGGTTGGGCTCCTTGGATCTGCGACATCATTGACATCGGCAGTATGCGCTTTCCACGTACCGACCTCTTCGAAGCTTGGATTCCTCAACAGGTTTATTGGCTCGGCTGATTGGGCGCGATAGCAGCTTGCATATATCGCTGCTGAAAGAATGAGCATCACTGAAATGATTCGTCTAGTCGCGGCTATCACTTGACCTTTTCTCCAGGTATCTGTGACTGTCGTTCCTTTGATCTCGTTTCGTATCTACAATCGCGGCCTCTTCATTATGAGCCTTCCTCAATGGCCCGTGTAAGGTAGCCGAGTGAGAACTTGAGTCCTAGGTCAGCACTGCACCTATGACGCTTTAGTCCCAGAACATGCGGGTTCTAGCATACTCTCTTTCCGCTTTGAGTATCTCCGTGTAGAATTCTTCTTCAGTTCTACAGAAACGTCTCAGGATGCGGATCGCTGTAGCCGGACCCACGCCTCTTCCACTCATCGCAATTACTGCTCGCTTTCCCGAAGTTTGAACTAGGCTGGCGCTAGTCCAACCTCTCTGCCATTCCCGTTCTTCTTCAGGGGACAGCGGTTTTCGCTGCGATTTCTTCTTTGCGACCTTGATCAGGTTCTCATCGCGTGGATATGTTGCTGCGATCAACGTCGATTTGCATACGGGGCAGCGAATAGTTTCTTGGAGAGTCCGAACTGTTCGAAGCCCCTCCCAGTCTGCCTTATAGAAACAGACAAGCCTCACCGTTTCGGATTGTAGCCGCTCCTTGACGATTTCAGCAAGGGCCTTCGCAGGGACCGCAGGACGGAGAAGGTCGTGAGGGATCACCTTGTCCACTATAGGCATAGCCAGCGGGGAACAACTGGTCCCTTTCTGTTCAATCGCTTCGATCGAGATTTCTCCTTGACCGATCTTCCGTAGAAGTAGCTTTGATTGGTCTAGGTCGAGTTTCTCTAGGAGGATTTCTCGGCGTGCCTCCTTGTTTATCGGTGTGTTTCTATATGCTGAAACTAGGAATTTCGCTCGATTCGATTTGTAGTCTGCTTTTCTTTCGACTGCGCCAAATCGTCGAGCTACGTGCCAATGTCTCCAAGCAAAGAGCTCCGTTTCTTCCATTGAACCTAGAACTACTTTCTCAAGATCCTCAGGCTTCAGATCTCTGATTTCATTGGCGACTAGGGTAGCATAAATCCTGACCGGGACGATAAGCCCGACCCTGTAGGGGTCAGTCTGCGTTGCAACATTGATACCGTACTTTGAGGCAAGGAGCGGAGCCAGAGCTGCGGCTAGGGTTGCGTTGACAAGGTTGCCGAAGCAGGCATGTATTACTACGCAGTTCTCAAACTTCTCGACAACTACCTTACTTTCAGTTGGGAGTTCGTATTCACCCACGTGCTCTCTGAGAGTGTCGGCGACTCGCTCCATTGCCTCTGAGTTGATTGAAAGTTCAGAGGCCATTTCGTCAAAGCGAGATGGTGGGGAGGCATCCTGAGCAATTCTTCTTCTAAGAGCGCCTACTCGCTCCGATACGGCGTAATCGACCGGTATGATCTCTCCCTCCCAGCTCGGGATAGCCGTCAGGCTGGGTGGAACTGGCTCGACCTCGACCGAGAGCTTCACCTCGTCAACTGCAACAACTCTCCAAGCTTGGCCATGCATGATGAATTCTACGCCCGCCTTGCAGCTTCGGGCCACGAACTCCTGATCCAGGGTCCCAATCTTGCGTCTTCTTATGAAGTCGAAGACGGTGAACCGTTTGACATCAGGTATCATTGAGAGGTTCTCGTAGTAGTAGTGGAAGGCTTTCGGGAACCTCACTTGGACGATTTCCTCTCTCTGCATCAAAATGCGTAGATCAACAAGTTGCTTGAGAGTGGCCATGAAGTCTTCAAGTTCTAGGGCTTTGTATGGGTATGCTCTTGTAATAGTCTCTAGGATTTTTCCTGCTTTGCATCTTCCTTGATCTAAGAGTACTCCCACTATCTGATGTGCGAGGACATCTAGGGCGTTCTCGTGAATCTTGACTCTCTCAAGTCGTTCCTGCCTTGCGTAACCGATGATCACGGACGATTCTAAGATGTCATCAGCCCATCCAGAAATTATGACGCCTCTTGGAACGCCTCTGATCCTATGTCCACTTCTTCCCACTCTCTGGATCAGCCGGGTGGCTTCTCTCGGCGACATATATTGGATGATGAAATCGACGGAGCCGATGTCGATCCCAAGCTCTAATGATGATGTGCATATGACCGCTTTGATAGCCCCTGACTGGAATTCCCTCTCCGCTTCTTCTCTTACCTCTCTGGACAATGAGCCGTGATGAACCTTGATGGGCAAGGCTTCGTAGAGAGCACGTATCTGTGATCCCAGAGCCTCCGCATGTTCGCGGGTATTAGTGAACACAAGCGTTGACTTGTGCTGCGATATCAGTTCGCATATTCTTCTGACTCTTGCCACTGTTGGAGCCGGAATCCCGAGCCTTTCTGAGTCCTTGTAATCGTTCTCGCTCGGTTTGACGTACTCTACTTCGGCTTCGAACCTTCGTGCTTCTTCAGATCTGACTATCTCGACGACCCTATTTTCTCCGACTAGAAATTGTCCAACCTTGAGGTCTTCCCCTATCGTTGCCGAGAGGCCGATCCTCTGAAAATCGCCCTCGGTTAGGTTTCGTAGCCTTTCCAAAGCTACGGATAGCTGAGCTCCTCGCTTATCTGTTGCCAGTTCGTGTATCTCGTCAACCACTACCCACCTCACGCCTCTCAAGTGTTCTCTCATCCTCTTTCCTGGAAGAATCGCCTGAAGGGTCTCAGGTGT
>CAZFRJ010000044.1:0-5456 GCA_964521355.1 uncultured Candidatus Bathyarchaeia archaeon
AGATTGCCGCAAAGAAAGAGGTTACACCGCAACAAGCTGCTGAAAACATAGACATAGGAGGACAAGCGCTAATAAGGGCAGCGGCAAAGGCCGCCCTCCTGACCGGAAGAGTCTCAGTTCTCACTAACCCGAGTCAATATGAAAGCTTCATGGAAGAGATCAAGAAGAACAAAGGAGAGATCTCGAAAGAAAGCAGGAGAAGACTCGCGAAGGAAGCTTTCGCTCTTACGTCCAGATATGATCTCGCCATCAAGGAGTACTTGACAATCTTCGGCGATGCTTGATGCCAGATACCAGCCGTCTCAGGAAGATGTACAGAACCGCTGTGAAGGAGAGTTTTCCTTCAAAGATCAAGATATCGATGGGAAATGCGGAGATCTCTCTGGAAAAGGTCTACAGCCTAAGGTACGGCGACAACCCGGGCTACCCGGCAGCGATATTCGCTAAAACTCCACCATTCAGAGAGCTGAAGACTGGAAAGCACGGGCTGAGCAAAACCAACTTTGAAGACATCTATCGAGCCCACTTGTTACTGAGAAACTTCTCTCGACCCGCATGCGCCTACATGAAGCATCTTAATCCTTCAGGAGTTGCGGTGGCTCAAGCTGACGACGCCTCGTTGAGGCAGATCATAGCAGATGCAAGAGAGGCTGACAGTCAAGCAGCCTTCGGCGCAACGGTAGGCGTCAACAGCAATGTGGATAGTGAGGCTGCGAAGGAGTTGATTCGAACATACATAGAATGTGTTGCCGCATATGGCTTTGACAGCGATGCACTAACCATTCTCAATGAGAAGCTAGATCTGAGACTAGTTCAACTGACTCCGACAGACATGGGCGAGTTCGGTCTATGCCTCTACCCGGAGGGCGTTGCAACGGTGTGGGCCCCGTATCGCAGCCGGATTAGGGACAACTCGGATGTAACGGTCGTTACCAAGAGGCCTCCAACCGAAAGAGAGTATGATGATCTCTTTTTTTCGTGGACTGTCTGTGCACATGTGAGATCAAATGCCGTGGTCATCAGCAAAGATGGCTGCACATCCGGAATTGGCACGGGCCAACAGGACAGGGTGACAGCAGCCAAGCTGGCTGTTCAGAAGCCCATGGAAATGGGACGAAGAGAACGGCTTGTAGGTGCAGTTGCTGCGTCGGATGGTTTCATACCGTTCCGTGATACAGTTGACATACTTGCCAAGCACGGTGTCGTCGCCATTATTCAGCCCGGTGGCTCCGTGAAAGATCAAGAAGTCATCGATGCATGCGACGAGCATGGAATGGCGATGGTCTTCACGGGGGAGAGATGTTTCAGTCATTTCTAGGCGGATCAGTGATGAGCGAATCGGAATACGCAAAGGTTGGCGTCGACATACGCAAGAAAGGAATAGAGGTCTTCAAGCCAACCATTCAGGCAATGTATCCGACAGCGTTCTGCGTCGTCAAACGCGACCCTGACTTTCCAGAATACGCCTTGGTCCCGCATGCGGACAGCGCGGGCAGCAAGCCTGTTCAGAACTATCTCAACTTTAGAGAAAGCGGAGACGTCAACTCGTTCAGGGGAATAATGCAAGATGTTGTTGCGATGAATCTTGATGACATAATATGCGTTGGAGCTAGGCCTATCAGCTTTGTAGACTATGTCGCACTTAACAAAGCCAGGGTACCCAAGGAAGACTTGCTCAGAATCCTCAACTCCGATTTGACGAACTTGACAGATCTCCTGAAGGGCTATGGGGTTTTGTTACCTTTTGATGGAGGAGAAACTGCTGATCTGCCGGATCAGCTCTCCACACTTGACGTGTCTGGATTCATGCAAGGTCGAGTTGAGTTGTCCAAGGTCGTTACAGGAGAGAGAATTCAACCCGGAAACAAGATTATCGGAGTCAGAAGTGGGGGCAGCATCCGCTACGAGAAGAAGCTCAATAGCGGGATCATGTGTAACGGAATCACTCTGGCTAGGCACTGCCTGCTAAGCGACGAGTATGAGAGAAAGTATCCCGAGATACGAACAGGGCGAACGATAGGATACTACGGACGATTCAAGATTGAAGATCGTGTGGACGACCTTGGAATGACCATTGGAGAGGCCATAACTTCCCCCACGCGAATCTTCGCTCCAATTGCCTTCAACCTCCTGAGCAGACTCGGACCATCGGTTACGGGTTTGATCCACAACACAGGAGGAGGACAAACGAAGTGCCTCCACTTGGGAAGAGGACTGCGATACGTCAAACGTACTGCCTTCCAGCCTGATCCCATCTTCCTGCTGATACAGAAGGCATCCAACGAACCATGGCGAGACATGTTTCAGGATTACAACATGGGAGTGGGGTTCGAGATAGTTTTGGAGAAGCAGGCAGTTGACGCTGCACTCAGCATAGTTGAGGGCTTCGGAGTTGAAGCCAAAGTTGTTGGCGAGGTTGAGAAGGGACCTGCGCGAAACGAAACGCTCATCGAAAGCGACTTTGGCAAGTTCACTTATGGCGGTCCGTAGAGTCTAGATTTCGAGGTGAACATATGCTCTATCGGGCAAGGATTGTCGTATGCCCTCGCGAAGGAGTCTCCGATCCTGAGGGAGACACTTTAAGCGGGAGACTGAAGAGGAAGGGAATTCCCGGAGTTGCCAGAGTAAGATCAGGAAGGTACTGGGAGATCTATCTTGAGGCGAACTCTAGGGAGCAAGCAGAAGCATTGGTTCGACAGATATACACTAGCCCGCCCATGATGAATCCGGTCAAAGACAACGCACAGCTCTTGACAATTGAGGAAGTGAGATGAGTCTTCCAACGTATGTCAAGAGCACAGATGCACAGTTCGCCTTAGTCGAGATCGATCTCAAGAACTCAGACGAAACGCAACTTCTTACCATAAGCAATGAACTGGGACTGGGCCTATCTGTCGACGAGATGAAGGCACTTAAGGAATACTTTGACAGAATCGGCCGAAATCCTACCGATGTCGAAATGCAGACGTTTGGACAGACATGGTCTGAACACTGCTTCCACAAGACCTTCAAAGGAAACGTGGTTTCGTCGAATGGCCGACTTGTAGCGAAGAACCTCTTGAGAACCTACATTGCGAAGCCAGAGAAGGAGCTGAAGCTCTCTTGGTGTCTGGACACATTTCAGGATAACGCAGGAATTGTTCTGTTTGAGAGGAGGAAAGGCGTCACCTATGGCTTGGCAGCGAAGGTTGAGACACATAACCACCCATCAGCCATCGAGCCGTTCGGCGGCGCGGCTACCGGAGTTGGAGGAGTGATACGTGACCTGCTTGGAGTTTGGGCGAAGCCCATAGCATGCACCGACGTACTGTGCTTTGGTCCACTAGACTTCGACTATGGCAGGCTGCCAAAGGGAGTCAATCATCCAACGTACATCTTCGATGGCGTAGTCGCCGGAATCGGAACCTATGGAAATAACATGGGCATCCCAACCGTAAATGGGGCGATCTACTTTGATGAAAGCTATGTCGGGAATGTTGTGGTCTATTGCGGCTGCATCGGAATAGTTCCGATGGAGAGGTTTGTAAGAGGTACGAAGCCCGGCGATCTATCTCTTCTAGTAGGCGGAAAGACGGGGAGGGATGGAATTCACGGTGTCACTTTTGCCTCCGCCGAACTGACAGAAAGATCTGAAGAGACATCTCTCTCAGCAGTTCAGGTTCCCAACCCGATCGAAGAGGAGAAACTGAAGCGCGCCATTCTAGAGGTGAGAGATCGGGAACTAGCGTCAGGGATAACTGACCTTGGCGGAGGGGGACTGTCATGCGCCGCTGGAGAGATGGCGCACAGATCCAAATGTGGATTACGGATAGAGCTTGACAAGGTTCCACTGAAAGAGACGATTCCGCCGATGGCACCTTGGGAGATTTGGATCTCAGAGTCTCAGGAACGGATGTTGCTGTCTGTTCCCCCGAAAAACCTCGTCGAAGTCCTAAGAGTCTTTGAGGATGAAGAGATTGAAGCTACACCGATAGGGAAGTTCACCGATGATCGAACCGTAGTCGCGTCATACCTTGGAAGAACCATATTGGAACTTGACTTGCGATTCTTGTTCTCACCTCCAAGAGCAGAGAGAATCGCAGATATGACGCCGATCCAGGTTTCCGAGCCTCCCTTCGATCGTCCGAGCAATCTCGCAGATACTGTGCTGAAGCTTCTCTCTGCACCCAGCATCGCCAGCAAAGAGTCAGTCATTCGGACGTATGATCATGAGGTTCAGGGAAACACTGTGCTGAAGCCTCTTCAGGGAGAGTATAGTGCACCGAATGATGCCGCTGTCCTTAAGCCTCTGGTAGATTCTTGGAGAGGTGTGGTTGTTTCGTGTGGAATGAACCCGAACTACGGGAAGCTGGATCCATATTGGATGGCAGCATCTGCCATCGATGAGGCGTTAAGGAACAATGTGGCTGTAGGCGGAAGGAGAATAGCGCTATTAGACAACTTCACGTGGGGAAGCCCTGAGAAGCCCGACAGAATGGGAGGGCTGGTCAAGGCATGTCAGGCATGCTATGACTTTGGCAGAGGTTTCGGAACCCCGTTCATTTCGGGAAAGGACAGTCTATACAATGAGTCACCCTTAGGTTCAGTGACGCCAACTCTTCTGATAAGTGCCGTAGGCATAGTGCCAGATGTGCGGCGAACCGTATCGTTAGAGCTGAAGCGAAGAAACAATCCCGTATACTTGGTTGGAATCACCTATCCTGAGCTGGGAGGTTCCGAGTACTTCAGGCTCAGGAGAATAGCTGAAGGAATCATTCCCAAGGTCAGGCTTCCTACTGCGAAGAAGACGATGCGAGCCATCACTCATGCTATCGATAAGGGATGCGTCAAATCTTGCCACGATCTTTCAGAGGGAGGTTTGGCGATCGCTGCGGCCGAAATGGTCCTTGGAACGGGACTGGGTCTTAACTTGGATCTCGACACGATTGCCTCTACGACGCAACTACGGGACGACGTGATTCTCTTCTCTGAGTCGAACAGTCGTTTCCTAGTTGAAGTGGACGGTGGAAGTACGAGACAGTTCGAAAAGCTGATGCGAAGCATTCCTCACACATTGATCGGCAAGGTTCGAAACGATGGAAGGCTCGTGATTCGAAAGTCCGGCAAAGCTTCGGTCAGCTTGAAGGGTGAGACTCTACGAAGCGCCTGGAAAGGACCTTTTGGGGTTGCGTGAATGAAGAGGAAGAGTGTCCGAATATGCATCATGCGCGTTGGCGGAACGAACTGCGACGAAGAAACTCGCAGAGCCTTTGGCGATCTTGGAGCCAAGGCCGAAATCGCGCATGTGAAGAGCATCATTGAGAGGCAGAACCTTCTAGATTACGATGGCCTCGTCTTCCCTGGTGGATTCGCGTATGGCGACTATGTGAGGGCAGGAGCCATTTGGGCAGATCTTCTGAAAGACGAGCTTGGCAACATGCTGAGGGAATTCGTTGAAACGGGTCGCCCAGTGTTGG
>CAZFRJ010000045.1:0-5388 GCA_964521355.1 uncultured Candidatus Bathyarchaeia archaeon
ACAATTCTCTAAGAATACTTGTGCCTCCTGATACTCTCAGGACGACTGGAAGGTCACACTCGGCGCCCACAGAAGTTCGCAAAACTCCGCGTGTAAGCATTAGGCAATCAGCGAACGGAATAAGCGGCTTGATGGTTTCTCTCGGGTTTTCCAGCCCTGTTGTGGGACCTTGGAAATACCCGTGATCGACAGCCAGCATGACTGTACGACCGGTACTAGGCTTTATGATGCGCGAAAGACGGTTCTTTATTCCCCAATCCAAAGTTACGATCTCTTCCGACAACAAGAGAAGGCGCAGAGTCGGCTAGTTAAGCCTAACTCTGAGAACCGAATCTTCACGGGGCTACGGTGTGATGATGATCTTTCCACAGTCTCCTCGCTGAGCTGTCTGCACAGCCGATTCGAAATCATCCAGCTTGAATCTATGGGTTATTAGAGAGGCTAGGTTCAGTCTACGCTCTTCCATCAGCTTCAGAGCAGCCTTGGTTTCCGCTTCTGTAGCGGCGTTGCTCGTTACGATGGAGATTTCGCAGTTGAATATGTCGCTGAAATCGTAGTCCAGCCTACTGCCCTTTGCGGGTACCCCGAATAGGCAGACCTTTCCTCCCTTCCTGACCACGTTCAACGCTTGGACCAAGGCTGCAGAACTTCCTGACGCCACGATCACCAAGTCAGCCCCCACTCCTCCGGTCTGCTCCTTGACCTTCAAAGAGACATCTGTCTTTGTTGCATCACAGATCATTGATGCCCCGACGCGCTCAGCAAATTCAAGCCTAGTCGCGTTGAGGTCGCTTACCATGACGTTAGCTCCACGCATAGACAACAGTCGAAGGTAAGTAAGTCCAATTGGACCCGCGCCTACGACCAGTAT
This sequence comes from uncultured Candidatus Bathyarchaeia archaeon, assembly GCA_964521355.1. GTDB lineage: Archaea > Thermoproteota > Bathyarchaeia > 40CM-2-53-6 > JALHTG01 > JALHTG01. The sequence goes on from CAZFRJ010000045.1 coordinate 872, forward strand.
GGTTTCATCCCCGGAAATGTTGCACTTATTCATGGCCCTTATGCAACAAGCAGTAGGTTCTATTAGGCTGGCTTCCTCGAAGGTCACATGCTCAGGAAGCTTCAGCACTCCTCCACGCTCCACGTTCCAAGCGGGTACACGGAAGTACTCAGAGAAGCCTCCCGGATCTAGATTGCTGGCCCGGTAGTGAGGACACATGGTTTCGCTTCCATGCCTGCAGAGATGGCACCGGTAGCACGGCACATGGTGATGGGGAAATACTCTATCTCCGACATTGAAACCTTCAACATGCTCGCCGACTTCAGACACTACCCCTGAAGCCTCATGTCCAAGCACAGGTTGAGAGGCAACGTATCGCCCCTGCATCTTTTCAAGATCTGTTCCACAAAGCCCGCAAACCTTCATCTCCACCAAAATGTCGCCCTTCTTCATAGCAGGTGGAGACGATTCTTCAACTGCGACTTTACCTGTGGACTTCAAAACTATGTATTTCATCCAACAATCTTCCACTGAAGCGCTTAGACATTCGAGACTACTGCTTCGACCTAAACTCCCACTCGCACCAAAGTTCTTCGGAGTGCCTGTCCGGTGGACATACACGACATAGAACGTCAACTTGGGGATTGAGTTCCTGCGCAAATGCCTTCAAGTATTCATGGCGGACTTGTTTGCATGGGAATTCCGGCAAACCCTTCCGCCTTCTTGTCAGCTGGGTTTCACAACGTACCACTCGAAGAATCCCGTTAGCTAGGCTGATTTCAACTTCTTTGTGCCTTTGATCAAGCGACCAACTCGTAAGTTGGAGAGCCTCCATGATATCTGGCACAGAGAACTGTGATCTTTCCAGAAACTTTCCAATCTCGCGGGCCTCTATCGTCGCCATCGTTCTCCAGCACGATTTATCGATCTCCGTTGCGGCCTCCGTTCCGAACTTCCCCTCTATCCCCAAGAAGTAGAGACCATCGACCCGAAATACGTTCCTAATGTGCATGAAGAACAAATCGATCAGTTTCTGTTCCGGTAGGGAGGAGAGGAGTGCACGATCCTTGTCTCTGTTCAACTTGCCTACCTCAGCAATCCAATCATTCTGAGTGGGATACTTATCTTGCGCTCGGATGATCTCGGATACGTGGGATCCGACCAGTTGCCCTTGTTGTGCGCGTAGCAACGCGTCTGAAGATCACGTTTATGTGGGCTTCCCAGAGGCCAGTTGCTTTAGGTCTTCCTGTCCTCCAGCGTATCCTGCTGCTATTAGGGTGTCTCCTTCCTTCACTACAAGGTCCGGTTTGGGCCGAAGCCATGCGTCGCCTCGCCTCACTGCCAAGACCCACATGCCCGTCTCTTCATGAATTTGCGCCTCTTGCAGGTTCCTTCCGATAAGCACTGAGGCCTTTGAGACGGGAACTCGCATCACGGTCTCTTCCGCCTCTCGGATAGCAAGACGTAGAACTGGATGAGGCTTCAAGCCTCTTAGAACAACATCGGCTATTTGCGCCGCCGCGTCTGCGATGTTCTCTGCAACAAGGGCCAGACGAATTAGACCTAGATAATCCTTCGACTCTTCAGGTGTGATACATCTCGCCAAGACGAGAAGTTCGAACTCCGTATGTAGGTCGTCCATGCGGTTCTCCAAGGCGCGGACTTCTTCAGCCAGTTCACGGTTATTCAACAGAAGAGAAGAGTATGCTAGGTCGACCATGAGTTCAGAGGTGTCCTTCAACTCAGCCATCTTGTCGATCATTGTCTTAAACTGCTTTTCGTCTTGCTCCACGTCTATTCCTCCAGTTCTTCAGAATTCCTTCAGCAACCTGTCTCAATTCCTCTATGCCAAGAGGCGCTCCTCGCGCGATGAGAATGTCCCCTTTCTGGAGCGTTTCATCTTCCTTTGGGTTGATTATCCAATCTCTACCTCGTCTGATGGCAATGATGTTTGCTCCGATCCTTGAGGCCAGTTTCAGATCCCCGCGCCTACGCCCAACGAGTATTGATTCGGGTTTTATCTCGACTCGGATCAGTCGTTCCTCAACTTTTTCGAAGACCTCTCGCACCAGTGGGTGGATGCCTATGCCTCGTAGAACTATTGCGCTGATGTCACCTGCTGCGTCAGAGATCTTATCTATCGCCGAGGCTACAACCGAGACACCGACAAGCGATTCAGCATCACTAGGGTTCCTGACAGCTATCATTGCACTCATATCGAGAAGATATGCGAGCGAGTCTACGCATTTTTCAAGTTCAAGAACTTCCTCGGCGAGTTCACGACTATTGAAGAGCGCCGAAGAGTATGCCAGATCGATCATCAGCTCTGACATGTCCTTCATTTCCACAAGCAGATCCCGCACTGGAATCGGCCTGTACTGAATCCTATCCAAAGTCCCCATGCGAAGGCAGAACTCTCCGAACGCACCTAGGATATGCCATAAGCCTAAATATCTGTTTCTTCGAACCGTCGGAGAAGTGACAACCCATTCAGACAAGCAGAATCGTCCGGTTCGGTGGCATAGCATGCCAGAAAGGAGAAGTAACCGACTCGTTGCTTAGCGACGTACATGGCTCACGAGTGCCACGCATTCGGAGGGAACCCGGATCTTTCTCTGTATCGATCGAGACATATTGTACTTGAAGTCTGCCAGAATCTAGCTGTCATGACTGGACATAATGAAGGTCAAGGAATTTCGGGAGAAGGCGAACACACTGAAGATACCTAGCCAGCGAACGACCCATACCATGAATTCGGCAGCCTTCCTCAGGACTCTTAGAGAGACCTTGATTGCATATTCCTTCGATTTTGGCGGACTGCTTGCAGGCTTCGTGCTTGCCACTCAGCTGAACGTTTTCCAGCTGTCTCAGTGGGCCATTGCGATATATCCCGCAATTGTGAGTGCAAAAGGCGTCATCGGAGGCCTGCTCAGCGGACGTCTGAGTACTGCACTGCACATCGGTACCGTTTATCCGAGATTCTTTGGAAACACAAGAAGCTTCTATGCGTTATACGCGGCCCTGACTGTCATAACCTTGGCAACTAGCGTAGCAATGAGTCTGGTCTCTCTAGTCTTTGGTCTTCTATTTTGGGGCATCACTATCACAGACTTCCTTGCGATTCTGAGAGTTGTTGTCGCGACAATGGCGTTAGGGCTATTCCTCACTGTGGTTACAGTAAAAGTCGCGTTCGTCACTTTCCTGAGAGGTCTAGATCCGGACGTTGTTGTATACCCAATAATGTCCACGACAGCAGACATATTCATAACCTTATGCTACGTTCTGGTGCTCAACCTGACCTATCTTTTCGACTTCGGCCAACACGTGATCTCGCTAATAGTGTTACTACATGGAGTTATCATACTCTATATTCTCCCCCGAAACATTCGCGACAAAGAATTTCTCAAGACAATAAGAGAGTCTCTGTTCACAATTATACTAGTAGCATTCATTGTCAACGTGACCGGAACAGTCCTTAAGAGAATAAGCATCCTTGCAGAGGAAAGAAAGGAAATCTACACGGTTTACCCGGCCTTGATTGACATGGTGGGAGATGTGGGGTCTGTCGTCGGTTCTACAGCCACTACAAGGCTTGCTCTAGGCTTACTTAGACCCTCTCTCTCTGCCATGAGAAATCATGCTATGCAAATCCTTAGCGCTTGGACAGCCTCAGTGATAATGTTCGCTCTTCTCGCAGTTTCGTCTCTACTCATAAACAACATATTCACACCATATGGACTCGTAGGGCTAGCCTCGGTTCTACTAGTGACCAACCTGATCGCAGTTGCAGCAATCGTCCTTGTGTCTTTCATCGTTGCGATCATAACATTCCAGCGAGGTCTGGACCCTGACAACTTCGTTATTCCTATCGAAAGTTCTCTTGCGGATGGCATGACTTCTATAGCTCTGCTCGTTGGCTTGATCTCGGTGGGATAGCTCAGGGTATTATCTCGCAGCTGTTGTATCTAGGATAGTCAAAGTCGCGCAACATAACAGCGCCTTTAGATATGAGACTGCGAATTGCGGGAACTGCAGATTTCAAAGCATCAGTCAGGTTTTGTACAGTAGAGCACACGAGACGAAAGCCCTCTTCTCCCCACAGTTTCGTGACGTTTGCATAGAGGCATCTTCCACCACATAGAGAGTATATCTGGCAATTCGTGCATGGCCCAGAAACGAATACTGCTCGAGACACTAGGTCGCTTGGATCGGTGTGCTCGATGTTACCAATGTAGAAGTCCTTCATGCCAGCCATCACAGGGCAGGGCGTAATATTGCCGTCCGTTTGAATGTTGAACATCGTCCATCCTGCTCCGCATCTCAGCCTTGAGGGCTCGCTCAGAAGCAACGATTGCATGATTCCGACGAACGGATAGATTCTAAGGACCTTTCTGTGGCTCCTCATATGCTTCACCCACAAGTCGACGAGGGTTCTAACCCCTGGGTTGTACGAGGCTTTCACCCATTCAGAGAATTCCTTCTCATCATAGTCATTGTGCCAGAAGAGCGCATCAAGTTGCCAGTGAACGGAATCGAAC
>CAZFRJ010000046.1:0-5387 GCA_964521355.1 uncultured Candidatus Bathyarchaeia archaeon
CCCATCTTTCGTTGGTATTCTGTCTGGCTTTGCCAAGCACCGGAGTTCACTATGACCGTGCCTCGATACTCTTTATGCTTCAGGACATGGACATGGCCGGAGTGAAAGACATCAGGTACATCCCGTATGACAAGTCTGTCCTCTCGCTCTGGGACGATCGAGGTTCTCTTCCCGTACTCCGGCGCCAGATGACGGCACCGTAGAAGATGTTCCATGGCCTTGTCGGATGCTTGGAACGTAACGCCCGGAACCGTTGCAACTACATCATCAAGTGAACGGCCGTGATAGACTAGGAAATGTACTCCGTGTAACGCGATCCGTGCAGGGTTCCCTAGCGCGCGGATGCTTCTGGCGTCGTACACGGGCTCAGCGAATTCCTTGGCCACGGCAGGTTGCGGGAGTGCCTGCCTAGTGGCGTCATGATTTCCCGGAATGAAAACCACTTCAACATAATCGGGTATTTGTTCGAGGAACTGTGCCGCAACCTTGTATTGAGCATAGACATCAGGAATAGCAAGTTCGCGGTCCTGTTCAGGGTAGACTCCTACACCGTCGACCAAGTCGCCGGCAATCACTACATACTTGACATGACCTGCGAGTTCTCTTTGAGTAGCCGTACCGACTTTTCCGTTCAGCCAGAGGAGGAGCCTCTCGAACTGCTCGCGCAGGAACATCTTGCTTCCGACATGAGTGTCCGATAGCAATGCTGCAAGTACTGGATCAGTTGATCGTCTAGGCCGATGTTCAGGAATGTCTGGAAGGCTCAACCTCTCGCAGATGAAGATTTCACCTTTTCCTCGAATGGCCTCAATATAGACGACTTGATCCAAGGGAGCACTTTGGGCCGTCGCGAAGGCATCGACGTTGTTCTTCTGCACGATTACCACAGCTGAATTCTCGTCGTCGTCCACGTTCAGAAAGATCTGCGATGTTCGGTGTCTCTTATCCATGATCATAGCGACGAATCTAACTTTCTCGTTGAGTTGGGCCTTCAATGACTCGCCAATAGTGCCGGCGCCACGCGCGTCCAATCGTTCGCTGAAGATTTCTCGGAGCTTCCTAAACCTAGTTTGAAAGTATCGGCAGAAGTCGTCGACAGACGCCTTGGACCCCATCTCGGCGTCTAGGTCATCCAGAACCTCGACTTGCGCCTCTACCTCTTTGGCGTAAGGGATAGTCGCGGCAATCCCGTTAGGCGAAACCGGTGCGGGAGAGGGAATTCGCTCTGGGCTGATCCTGAGGGCAACGCTCTCTAGAAAAGCTCTGTCGATTATGGGAGGCGAGAGTTTAGATTTCGTTGCCTCATTGACGATCGCCTCTGCGAGTTGCTCTAGGTCAAGTTTTCCCTCGAGAAGACGTAGTAGGTCGAGGCAGGCCTTGTCGAACTGGTAGCCTGCGGCCACAACGGATTTGAGAGCGGTCTTGAGTCTCTCTGACGTTTACGTCTCCCTCTCAGCCTTCTGAATTGATGTTAGCCTTTCTTGAACCTTTCATCTGAGCCACAGGCGCCCAGTGCTGCCTACTGCCTGCGGAAGCCTTTAGTAAAGAGAGCTTCGTTACCCTGCACACACTTCTATGTCCGCTAGGCGTGAAAAACGTTGAAAAAACAGCATCTCGCTCGCCTCATAGATCATACCAACCTGAGGCCAGACGCGACGGACAATGATATAGTTCGCCTCTGCACAGAGGCCAGATCCTACGGATTCAAGGCAGCCGTCGTGAACCCGGTGAATGTCAGACTTGCGGCGAAGCTCTTAGATGGTTCTGAGACGGCCGTGTGTTCCGTTGTTGGTTTTCCGTTGGGGGCCACCACTTCCCAAGCAAAGGTGTTCGAGGCGGAAGAAGCGATCCGGAATGGGGCCTCCGAGATAGACATGGTCGCTAACATTGGCGCTCTGAAATCTGGACGACTTGACGACGTACGGGGAGACATGGAATTGGTGTTCGCCTCAGTGAAAGGAAAAGGCATGATTCTCAAAGTCATTATCGAGGCGTGTTTCCTCACGAACGAGGAGAAGGTCAACATCTGCCTGCTGGCCAAAGACATCGGAGTCGATTTCGTGAAATCTTCAACCGGCTTCGCCGAAGGGGCGAAAGCCGAGGACATTCGACTTATGCGAAAGACCGTCGGCAACTCTATGGGCGTCAAGGCGGCAGGCGGCATAAGATCGTACTCAGATGCAATGATGATGATCGAAGCTGGTGCATCGCGAATCGGAACCTCCTCCGGGGTGAAGATCATAGAGGAAAGCCCGGAGTGAGGCGGGGATCCAACCCCGTTCAGACAAGCGAATGCGGGCGGACAAATCTCCGGTAAAGCCAATAGATAGTGAAACCTGCGGTTGTGAGCAGGCCGAGTATCAAGACGATAAAGGCTCCAGTATCGACAGCGCCATCAGGATACAGGAAAGAGAGCGGGAGCAGTATGTCTGCAAACCCATGAACTATGATGAGTGGCAGAATGCTCCTTGCCTTTACATACACTACGCCGAACAATATGCCCGTAAGAAACACATCGATGTGCTGCCATATCCCGGTGGAGCCCAACGTGGGCAAATACCAGAGATGCAGCGAACTCCACATGAGCGCGCTCGTTATGATTGCAAAGACTTGGCCCTTCCTCAGCAGCCGAGTTAGAATATATCCCCTGAAAGTCACTTCTTCTCCGAAGCCGGCATAGACGACAGAGGTGAAGATCATGTACCAATATGCCGCTCTCGGTAGGCCTTGGAAAGCTGTATGTACCGCTCCGGGATCGTACCGTGCTCCCTCTGGCAGTCTAGGCGTCAAATACTCTCCGGCTGAGAACAATAATGCGCTCAAAAGGAATGAGAGGAAGTTCAAGATGAGTGTGTACAGCGCTATCCTCCTCCACGAGGTTTTCCCGAAGCCTGTGGATGACCAAAAACTTGTGCTCTCAAGGGCCTTGACACAGAAAACGATGACTGATAACGGAATCGCGAAAACCAGCGCCTGAAGTGCGACGTATGAAATGAATGTATCCGCAATCTGACCCGCAGCTCGGTTAAGGATCAAGGATGCTAGGGATCCTAGGTAGACAATCGCTGGACCAGCCCACCACATCCTTGGCCTTGGATTCGATGATTCAGCTTGCATCTAGTTAGCCTCCGGAGACAGATGCTCAAACCATTACGTGCCCGTAGTGTTCACGAAGCCATTGTACCTTCTGAGCCATGAGTTCCAGAATTGGCAGCTGGTAGGGACATTTCGATTCGCACTGCCTGCACTCTTGGCATTTCTCGTATCTTTCTATGGTGTTTCGGTTTCTTGAGTACCAACCATCCCAACCCATACGTTTGATGAATGTGTCAACTCGTAGAAGAGAGGATATTGGAATGCTCTCGGGACATGGTTGGCAGTAATCGCACGCTCTACAGAAGAGCCGTCCCAAGGTCTTCGCTTGCTCTTCGAGGCGGGCCTCCGCTTCTCTATCCAGTATTAGCGGCGCAGATCCGACCTCCGCGTTCTGTTCAACTTCCTCAATCGAGCATACACCAGGTACAACCGTTGAGACAGGCTGCTTGAGAACAAACCTCAATGCTTCCACGGCGTTCGTGAAGGCGCCTCCTCCCAAGGGCTTCATTATGATCGTTCCTATGTCCTGCCTATTTGCGAGTGGGATGAGTTCTTGAAGTGGTGTGCGCTCCACGTAGTTTAGTGGGACCATTACTGTGTCGAATTCACCGCTGTCTATTGCCTGGACGAGAACACTTGGCCGGTGGCTCGTTATTCCGATGAAGTCTATTCTTCCTTCCCGCTGAGCCTTCTTGAAGGCGTCTAGGGGCCCTCCCTGCTTGGTGACCTCCCTCAGGGCTTCGTCGCTGTTTACATTATGGAGCTGGTACAGGTCGACACTTGATACTCCCAGTTGCGAGAGGCTTGTGTCAAGGTCCTTCTCTACCTGCTGAGCGGTCCGCGCAACCGTCTTGGTCGCTATCATACATTTGCCTCGCTGCCCCCGAATTGCTTCTCCAATCCTCTCTTCGCTTGTTGTGTACACCCGAGCTGTGTCTATGAAGTTGATTCCAAGATCCAAGGCTCGTCTGACGACCGCGACTGCTTGGCTGTGGCTGACAGTCTGTATGGGAATGCCGCCGAACCCCACTTCTGAGACTTTGAGTTTGGTCCTGCCTAAGGTTCTGTATCGCACTTGACATCACCAAAGTGCTATTCGGATTGCTCTCAGGTTTTCAAGCGCTCCTTTAAGGCACTCGGTCTAGGAGGTTAATCAGCGAGGTCTATGCGATGAGTTCGGATGAGGAGCTCCGGAGAATACTGTCAAGCTACAAGACTGTGGCCGTTGTAGGCATTTCAAAGGATCCCCACAAGGAAAGCAGGAGAGTCGCAGCGTACCTTAAGGGAAATGACTATCGGATCGTTCCAATAAATCCAACAACCACATCGATCATGGGAATGCAGGCCTATCCCAATTTGAATGAGGTCCCCGACTCCTTGGCTAGAGAAATAGAGATTGTTGATGTGTTTCGGAAGCCCGAAGATGTTCCCGCTGTGGTGGAGGAAGCAATCAGACTGAAGCAAAAGTTTGGCAGGTTGAAGGTTGTGTGGATGCAACTCGGAATTGTGAACGTCGATGCCGCCGAAGTGGCGTCAAGAGCCGGTCTGACCGTCGTGATGAATCGTTGCATGGCTCAAGAACATCATCGATTTATAGGAGGGAAATCCGAGGCTGATGCTCATTGATACTCACGCTCATCTGCAATGGCCGTCGTTCAACTCAGATAGGACCGAGGTCATTGAACGCGCTAGGATGAAAGATGTCAAGGCGATCGTGAACGTCGGGTATGACTTGGCGGCCTGTAAGCAGGCCATTGACATTGCAAAGCAACACGAAGGTGTGTTCGCAGCAATCGGAATTCACCCGCATAGTGCCAGCTCCTTTGCCGAGAGTACAGCAGGGGTTCTGTCCGATCTGGCTAGAGAAGACAAGGTTGTTGCAGTCGGCGAGATAGGCCTAGACTTCTATCGCAATCTATCGCCGAGAGATCAGCAGAGGAAAGCGTTCGAGCGGCAACTAGCTTTGGCCAAAGACCTTTCACTACCCACCGTCATTCATCAAAGAAATGCAGAACAGGAGACACTTGAGGTTCTTCGCGGGGTCTCTGGCAAGGGGGTTCTGGTACATTGTTGGTCCGGAAGTATAGACATGGCATTGCAGTATGTGCAGCTCGGGTGCATGATCTCCTTGGCAGGACCGGTAACCTTTCCAAACGCTCGGCGCCTGCACGAAGTCGCAAAGGCCATTCCTACACGAAATCTTGTTCTTGAAACCGATTGTCCTTGGCTGGCCCCGCAGCCATACAGGGGACAGCGAAACGAGCCGGCTTTCCTAGTTCCGATAGCTGATG
>CAZFRJ010000047.1:0-5294 GCA_964521355.1 uncultured Candidatus Bathyarchaeia archaeon
GGACATACGATGGAATCCGGGTCAACTACGAAGATAGCAGCTACATTCTTCTTAGGCCGTCAGGAACAGAGCCAAAGATCCGCGTTTACTGCGAAGCCAAGTCAGAAAGTAGCTTGGGAAGAATGGTTGACAAGTGCACTGCCTTAGTGGAGAAGGCAACCCAAGGCTAGCTACCTAAATAGATCTGCCCAGAATCTCATCAACCCACTGATTCCCTGTCTTCGATCTATGAATTGATTGCGCGTCGATAGGGCCCGGGTGTCCATCTGACCGGAGCGAGCAACCCTTTTATTTTTGGCGATCTGAACCTGCTCGCTTCGAGGAGACCTCTCACATACATGCAAAGGCCCATAGTGGAAGAGCAAGACATGCTGGTTCGGGTTTCGACAGGATCAGCGCTGACTCTCGGGCTTGCGAGTGGCCTCCTTGACGCAGGGCCAACAACCCTATACCTGCTCACCTACCATCCCGGAAGATGCTCGGCCAACTGTGTCTTCTGCTCTCAGGCCAAGACGAGCAGCAGTAAGGAAGACCTCCTTTCAAGAGTCACCTGGCCAGTGTTTCGGCTAGAGGAGGTCCTTAACGCTCTGGCGAAGAAAAGCGGGCAGGTGGGCAGGATTTGTGTTCAAGCTGTGAATTACGCCAACGTGGTCGACGACATCGTAGCGATCGCTTCTCACATTCTTTCGAGGATAAGCATCGATGTTTCCGTTTCCTGTCAGCCTGTAGACTCTGGGGCACTCCACAGGCTTCGCCATGTTGGAGTGGATCGGATCAGCATTCCGGTCGATGCCGTCAATCCGAAGCTCTTTGACATATTGAAAGGACATGCAGCTGGCGGACCCTACAGCTGGCAGGGTCACATGAACGCACTTCGTCAAGCAGTTTCCGTGTTCGGAGCTGGCCGAGTGACTACGCATGTAATCGTGGGACTTGGTGAAACAGATCGGGATGTGTTGGAATTCATTCAGGAAATGGCCGATCTAGGCATATGCCCGGCTCTATTTGCGTTTACTCCTATTCCGGGAACCCGACTAGAGGATAGAGATCCCCCTCCGATCTCACGGTACAGGCTCCTACAGACGGCACGTTACATAATAGTCAACGGGCTTGCTCGATCAGAAGATATGAAGTTTGACGCGTCAGAAGCTCTTGTAGACCTTGGAGTTTCGAGAGAAGAGCTCAGACATGTGATTGAGTCTGGTCTTCCATACTTGACATCTGGGTGTCCAAACTGTAACAGGCCTTTCTACAACGAGAAGCCAAGTGGTCCACTATACAACTTCCCCAGGCCTTTGAATTCTTCAGAGATAGAGGAGATCGAACGAATCGTGAGGGAGGGCTGTCGTGACTGAGGAGTGGAGGTGGGTTAGGACCGGATTCAACGACGCCTTCACAAACATGGCTATAGACGAGACCATCCTCACCTCCAGAATTAGCGGCGCAGTTCCGAATACTATTAGGTCCTATCGGTGGAACCCTTCTGCCGTCTCACTAGGTTTCTCGCAGGAAGTTGAGAAAGAAGTCGAACTTGAAGCCTGCAAGAGACTGGGCGTAGACTTGGTTAGGAGGCAAACTGGGGGAGGCGCTGTCTACCATGATTCAGACGGGGAACTAACCTACAGCATCGTCGCCAGTTTTGATGCGATCCCTTCCGATGTGATCGCGTCGTACCGGTATCTTTGCGACGGAATTGTTCTTGCGTGCCGGCATCTCGGCCTGAACGCGCAAATGAGCTTCAACGACAGAGCGCGGCAGTGCCCAAACGTAATGGTCAACGGAAAGAAGATCTCTGGCAGCGCTCAGACCCGCAGACGAAACACCCTACTTCAACATGGGACGATACTTGTAGATTCCAACCTCGAAACAATGACGAAAGTATTGAAAATGGGCCGACCGACGGCGGACATGTCACTCGAGAAATTGCAATCCAAGGTCACAACTTTGACACGCATACTCGGAAGGCCTGTATCTTTTGAGGAAGTGGAGGATAGTCTGAGGCTCGGGTTCGAAAAGATATTGAATGTCAGACTTTCTGAGCAGGAGCTTTCCTCGCTTGAGTTGAGGCTGGCCTCAGAGCTTCGTCTGAGGAAATACGCAACTTGCGAGTGGAACTTCAGGCGGCAGACAGGTGAACGAAGAGCGGAAGCTGGATTAGTCTACTCCTAGCGGGCAGAGTAGATCCATTTCAAGGCCCTCACAGCGTTCAATGTTACCCACTTGCTTTCTTTCCCCTTGGTTTCCAAGTTCGCATGCATTCTACCGGTTGGAGTACTCTCTAGAATCCATCGACCGCGAGAATTCTGCTTAGAGAGCAGAACAGACAACGCTTCGTCACATCTTCGGTCATTTCCGTATCCAAGCTTGCCCAAGACGCGAAGGCCTCTCAATATGTCGTAGCTGTAGAAGCTGGGAAATGACAGCTTTAGCCAATGGCGGTTGATGATTCGAAAGTTGTGATGGTCTGCTTTGAATAGCCTGTGCATCAATAGGAATTCTGCTCCTCGCTCAGCTATCTTCCTCACAGCGCCGGACATCGTCTCCGCTTCCGAGAAGGCTTCGAGCGCACAGATAGTTCCGTAGAAACAGCTGTGCACATCCCTGACATGTGCCTTCCAATAGGGACACAGCCATCCTCCATCGCTGTTTTGGATTGAGACTAGCCAGTTGAGGGCTCTTTCGACTCGTACATCGTGCACATATCCTATTCTCAGAAGAGCGCTGGCGACATTGCCTGTCAGACATGAATACTCATGCTCTCTTATCTTCTCGGCCATCCAAGTCTCAGGATCACCTGATACCTTCCCCTTCCTCTTGAGATCATGATATTCTTCTGCGGCTCTGCCGGCTGCATGTGTGGAAAACCCACCTTCCTTGAGCTGGTGACGAAGAACCAATTCACAAGCCTTGCTAACCCTCGGATCTGCTTTGCTTAGGCCGAGAGTTCCAAGAATCATAATCTGCCAGTATGTCGACTTGTATTTGGGCGTGTAGAAATTCGCTGGAGATTCCCAGTTCCCAAGTCTACTCTGCTTCTCGAAGATCTTCGTGACGACTTTGGAAGATGAGATGGCTTCCTTCGATTTGATAACATCGGGATGGCTCTCAGGATACTCGAGGATGTCTCTGAGAGTGTGATATTTGACAGAAGGATTGCTTTCCTCCAAGAGCCAGCTTGTCGGATCAGCTCTCAATAGAGACTTCCAGTCCTGTAACACCAACAACATCAAACCTCGGTAGGAGCATGCCTAGTCCTATCGACCGGCAAATCCAAGATCGCCGCCTATCCAAATCATTACCGATTCCTCCACACAAAACCATTGCTCTGTAGAGTTCACTAATTCTCCTCATGACCGGCATCGAGTTAGACGAAGATGTGGGGCTCAAAAGACATTAAAGAGTGGTGCATGCTGAGTTCCTCCTAGTGATGTAGCATGTCCAGTCCGAAAGACGCCTACAACAAGGTCTTTCAACTCTTGGAGCAGCACCACAAATGGTTCTCTGAGAGCATACCACTCATCGCCAGCGAGAACGTTCCGAGTGCCGCTGTCCGAGAGGCACTTATGAGCGACTTTGGAAACCGCTATGCTGAAGGTTGGCCTGGCGAACGCGTATACGCAGGATGCGTGTACATCGATCAAGTCGAGCTTCTATGCATAGACCTAGCCAAGAAGCTCTTCCGTGCCGAGTTCGTTGATGTGCGCCCAGTCTCAGGAGTTTGCGCCAACCTCGCGGTATACAGCGCGTTTGCGAATCCGGGCGACAGGATGATGTCACTTGCGATACCCAATGGCGGGCACATAAGCACAGGCAAGCTGGAACTGGGAGGGACTGCCGGAGCAGTTAGAGGTCTGAAGGTCGAGTATTTCCCCTTCAACGTCGACGAGATGAACATCGATGTAGACAAGACTCGAGCCAAGGTGGAGAAGATGGCCAAGCAGGAGGGCAATCCGCCGAAGATCGCAATGTTTGGTGCATCAGTGTTTCCTTTTCCTCACCCGGTCAAGGAACTTGTAGAAACATTCCATAATGTTGGCGCAACGGTCTGCTACGACTCCGCGCATGTCAGTGGACTCATCGCAGGTGGACAATTTCAAGACCCGCTGAGGGAGGGCGCAGATGTTGTTACAGCAAGTACTCACAAGACACTGCCTGGACCTCAAGGCGGAATAGTCATCTCATGGGAGAGATTCGCGGACAAGATCAAGAGAGCGACTTTCCCCGGCTGCGTGAGCAATCACCACCTGCACAGTGTCGCAGCCAAGGCTGTGGCGTTCTCTGAGATGCTTGCGTTCGGAAAGCAATACGCTGAACAGATCGTCAGGAATACGAAAGCACTTGGCCAAGCGCTCTTTGAACGAGGGTTCAAGGTTCTAGGGGAGAAGAAAGGATTCAGTCAATCCCACGTTCTCATTATGGACATCACAAGCTACGGCGACGGCAGAACGATCGAGAAGAAGCTTGAGCAGGCAAACATAATCTTGAACAGAAACTTGTTGCCCTACGACCTGAAGTTCGGTCGGCACTTTGAGGCCCCAGGGGGAATCAGGTGCGGTACCTTGGAGTGTACTAGGCTCGGAATGAAAGAAGGTGAGATGGGAGAGATCGCTGAGCTGATGGCGCGAGTAGTCGTTAAGGGAGAACCTCCAGAGAAAGTCAGAGAAGACGTTATCGAGTTCCGCAGAGGTTTCCAGAAGATCCATTACGCATTTGACACGATGCGCGACGCGTACGAGTACATCAAAATCCGGTAGGCGACTGATGACTCAGGAATAGTATGATGGGTTAGAGAACAGGTGCAAGCTGTCGTCCCACAAACAAGGCTTTTAGGTGACCAATCAAATCTGAACGTGCTTGTGAACGTCATTGAGCCGAGAAAAGAGAAGAAGCGACGAGGCGCCGATGCCTGCTGCCAGCGCGGGCTTGCTTAGGTTCTTCGAGGAGGAAACGCCAGGAATAAAGCTGCGCCCGGAAGTGGTCATGGTTATGGTTGTCGGGTTGATCGCCGCAAGCATATTCATCCTTTATGCATTCAAGACCTAGCAACCGCAGTAACCAAGTTCACACCGACATCTTTTCGCTCAGAATTCCACAGAACTCTCAGGGCCCAGCCTTGAGTCGTCACGTTGGAGTATGCCAGTATTGCTCGCCGAATCAAGATATTAGAAGTCACTGAGCTCGGTTTGAGCCAGAGCTGGCAACGGCTTCGCCTCTACCCCAAGCCTCTTCCTGAGATAGTTTGAGAAGACATCTACGTAGCCGGTGTAGATATAGATCCTTTTGGCTCTTGTGGC
>CAZFRJ010000048.1:0-5250 GCA_964521355.1 uncultured Candidatus Bathyarchaeia archaeon
GAAGTCAAAGGCAAGCCACCGTTCAAGCAACTTGTTCTGCGTCATTTGAGAGATTCAACAACAAGAGCGCTGCGGACGAACATCGTCCTTGTCGTTGGTGGCGCTAAGCCGTTCGTCTCCGTCTTGGGGAAGGCCGGCGTTAGAACTCACAGGCTAGGTTGTGTCGTAGCGGACGAGTTTGGAAGAACCAATATTAGAGGCGTTTTTGCTGCCGGTGCCTGTACCTCGACTGTTAAGGATTTGGTGCCTGCATGCGTGGGTGACGGCACCAATGTCGCAAACACTGTGCGCCTGTTCCTGAAGTACGGACTTTAGGCGCCGTTGGTGTCAGAGGGCACGGTAATCGTCTGATGACAGCAAGACAGATGTGATGGTGGGCCGGATCATATACAGTTGATAAACTAAGTGAATCCTTCCTACGCAGCTTTCTCATGCGCCTTCTTTATCCATGTCCGCACTTCTTCACTCAACCCTTCTTTAGGTGTGATGTGCGCACATCCTCAATCAGACTGCCTGCCTCCCGAGTAAGTGAAAAGGTCTCTCCAAATCTTCTTGAAAGACAACCAAATCTCACCTCCGACCGTAGTCTAGGATATTGGATTTGATTTCATCTTGGATGAGAGATTGGGACTGATAAGGCCGAATCCTAGGTGTGTCGTTGGATGATCAGAGGATCTTTGGCGAGGTCGGAAACCATTGGCCTAGGCACCTGCTCTGATTTGATTGTTTCAATAGGTCGCGAGTCCAAGGTTAAAGAGCAAGATCCCGACTATGTATGCCGGTTTCCTTGAGAACACTCACGGTTGAGAGCCTTCGTCGAAATCGGGGTAGGCCTAGGTTTCCTTGGCACTCCATGGCGGATATGTCCTCATTCGCCTATCTTGCGAGAATCTCTGGAAAATACGGATTAGACATGAGCAAGTTTTTCGAATGCATTGACAGTGCACGGATGCGAGGGCAATCCTCATTCGACGACATGTCGATCAAACGACGTCTGGCCGTACAAGATGGTTATGTTTTCCTAATAACGAAGAATCAGAGAATTGTTGCGCAACTGAAACTCACTCGGAAGATGCTGGAATATCTGCCTAAAGCCAATATCACCAATCTTCTGGTCACAAATCCCCGTGTGGCCGAACAAGCTAAGTGGAGGTCAGGTGATCTAAAGATCAAGGATCTAGGTTCTAACGTCAAAAGCTTCAATCTAAGAGCGAAGGTTACTGAGAAGTCAATACCTAGGACAGTTTTCTCAAGGTTCGGGGAGACTCTTCTTCTTTCGACAGCCACGGTCAGCGATGAAAGTGGCAAGATTAGATTACCCCTTTGGAATGACCAAATCGACACGGTCTCGGTCGGGGACTTACTGCATATCGAGAATGCGCAACTGAAGAGATTCCGAGGAGAACTGCAAGTCAAGATTGGCAAATTCACTGATCTTCAAGTGATCAAGAAAGAATAGGTGCCTTCATACTGGTCTCAACTAGCAACGTATCACGACTTACATATCCATGCTCGTGGCGATTGAGAATGGGTGTCTTCAAATGTCAACAATGCGGCGAATGTTGCATAGTTCTATGGGGCTCATTTGAAGCGACACATGACGACTTGATCCGTTGAAGGACAGAAGGGAGAAGCGACATATTAGGACACATCGAGATTGTAAATGACCATGGCAATGTTTCAGGCATCTTTACGTCGAAGAGCTGTCCGTTCCTACTCAAGAATACGGCGCAGAATAGGTACGTGTGTATGATACACGACACTAAGCCTGAGCATTGTAGAAACTATCCCAACGATGATACACGCCTCAACCCCAGAAACGAGGATTGGGAAAGAGAAGACAACAACCGTGACTAACGTCGGCACAGACTGCGCGCAGGCCTATTCAGCTGACGAAAGAAAGAGAGAAAGAGAAGATGAAGATCAGATGTCTACACTACAGATGCGTCAAATGTTGCATGAATACCGAGATGCCATTGAGCACATCAGATATCTTGCGGATAAGAGGCCTTGGCTTTTCCGACGATTTCTTTATCGCCAAGAGGAATGGAGAGCGACGGCTCAAGAATTCGATGGGAAGATGCGTTTTCCACAACGGCCGGCTATGCACCATATACATTGATCGGCCTGAGGGCTGTCGGACCTACCCAGTCATCTTCGACGTATACAAGGAGAAAGCGGTTCTCGATCGTGACTGCCCACATCGCGGAAAATTTCAAGTTAGACCAAGCATTTCACGTGAAGTCATCAAACTTGTTCGAAAATTGAGTGAGGAAAGAAATAGACGACTCAAATCGAGGGAACGATGAGCTTCGAGAGAGACCTATCGTAGCCGCGAGCGTCGTGTCATGAACTCCTACCTGTATCGAGGGCGCACATGATGAGAGACAGATATTGCAGGACGCGGGTCGTTCGATTGATTCGTGAAGGAAGACCAGAGGACGCCCTAGCAATCTTGGCTGAAGAGTATGGAGTAAGGCCGCCGAAGCTAATGGTCGGAACCGTAAAGGGTCGTCGCAGAGTCGTGGGATGCTACGTCGCAAAAGGGGGGACGATCTACTTATCAAATGCAGAGATGATGTCCAACCCATATGTTGTGCTGCACGAGTTCTATCATCACTTGCGATCGATAGAGGGAAAGTTCAGCGGATCAGAGAAACATGCAGAAAGGTTTGCAAGAGAATTTCTGGAGTTTCACAGTTCTTGAAAACATAGGAGGCTAAGGGGACAGTCGCTTCGAACATTTGAGCCACGGCGAAGGCGTCACATTCTACGGAATTTACTGCGGCTAACTTGATGACTAGTGGGCCGGATCGGATTCGAACCGATGACCTTCGGCGTGTAAGGCCGACGTTCTTGCCAAGTTGAGCCTTTCTAACCAGCTGAACTACCGGCCCATTGAAACGACCTAAACATACCCGAGGCAAGCCATAACGATTATGCTTGTTCCACTTACCGCGTATATTGAACAATGCCTTGGTCAGTTTCGTCACTCATTGACGATCTGAACTGACTGTCCTGTAACATCCTTTGCGGATTCCTCGACCTCGGCCCTGAGATGTGTAAGCCTCTTTGTTAGCTCATCCTTTCTCCCTTGAAGAGAGGATAGCGATCGATCAAGCCTTTCAACCGTTTCCTTGGCCTCTGCACGTTTCGATTCTATTTCTTCACGTTTAAGACGGAGAGACTGTAGCTCCCCGGATTGAGATGCATCCTCATAGGCACGCATAGCTTCCACATACTTCATACGAAACGCTTCGAGATCGACCTCATCTCTAATCCGACATAAGCTCTTCAAAGCTGCGCGAACCCGTGAATCCTTCAGGTCAAGAAGATTCTTTTCCAAGATCGGTTGAAGTCCGTTGAGCGACGACCTCAATTCTGAATAGTTCACCTTAGAGCTGCACAGCTTCTCAATAGGATCTTCGACGTATTCTGCCAGAATAGAGGCAGCCATCGGATCGAGCTTCTGCTTCTCTCGCTCTGACAGCTTCAGAAGCTTCTCCACCGGCTTTTCCAGAGGACGAAATAGGCTAACGACATCCTCTCGCGCCTTATCCACTGCGGATTCAAGCTTAGAAAGCTCTAGGAACTTCTCCGAACTCTCCAGTTGCTTTCTCTCTTCGGTCAGTCCTTCAGCAGTGGCTTGGGAATTCTCCCTTTGGCTTCTGATTCTAGTGATCTCATCCTCAAGGCGTATGATCTCTTCGGAAAGCGCCTTAAGTGTCTCAATCTCTCTCAGAAGTGTCTCGTATTTTCTGACTGTCTTGTATTTTCGATCCACATGCTCCTCAAGCATTCTGCCCTGAATGCGTATGTCAGACAAGCTAAGCTCCATCTTCCTTACGCTCTCCCTGTATCGCTGATCCAATTTCCTAATCCATATCGACCCGGCGTAGATCAGCTCCCTATGGAACTTTTTGATGCTAGTAAGGAGCTTTAACAAATTCTCATACGTGATCAGCTCGGGAGGTTTGACCTCGTCCACAAGGCCGACTATTCTTGCACCGAACTTCCTTGCAATCTCAACCTTCGAGCTCTCCACGGAGCTGACGGCCTCTGACGAGCCCTCCTCGGAGAGGCTAGTGGCAATCTTCCGGATGTTGCCAAGAGCGCCTGTGATCTTTGAGACTAGATACGTGGCCTTGTCTCTTGTTGGTTCCATTTCCTTGCCGACTTGAGACTCCAGCCATTCAGCAAGATCGCCGATCTTTACTATGCTCAAGCTGTTCAGCTTCTCCGAGACTGTCGCTCAAACCTTTGAAGATGACTATCGTTCAGCTTGCTTTTGAGCGGTTCGCCATGTTCACGGGAGTCGGGATGAAAGACGAACAACCTAGCTGCCTTTAGATGGGGACCGAGTTTCGGCACAAGGCCTTTGCCATCCGTTCCCAATTTGCAGATCAGACTGTGTGTACTCAAGGAGAGATTCTCGACCGCTGCAAGATCCCTTTCAAGGCCTGTTCGTTTCACTGCGCTTCGAACCTCTGAGTCCAAGACATCTTGGGCTGTTATTCGGTCGAGGGGAAGCTGGCTCCACTCCTTGAGCATGTTCCATTGTCTATCGGATAGCTCGACACGCAAGCGCCGGTTATCCTCGTTACATGAGACTATCCTCAGTTCCAGCGGAAAGTCTTCGAAGAAGCCGTACTTTGTAACCATACCACGCAAAGAAATGTCGCGGCCATCAGAAAGCTGAGCCCTCAGTCTATCGGCTCCCAGCGTTACCTGAAAGGGCGGAGAAGATTCTAACCCGACATCCATCAGCAAAGTATCGTCTCGATCGGAAGGCCTCTGCACGAACCCTTTACGTATCGGCTGGTCCAGCAATTCGACGTGATCTCGTGGAGCAAGTCCAAACGACCGTCGCAGAATTTCTGTGAAAGCTTCCTCGTCTTCTCCCGAGATTCGTAGCCTCGGCAAACGACTCTCCGTTTTCCCTCTCACCGTGATTTCCACGGCTAGTCCAGACGAAATGTTCCCGAGGCTCGCCTCCAGTTCGCTCAGGAACTTCCTATCTCTTCTCTGCGGGATCTTTTCCATGAGGACGACTTCGATGACCAACGCCTCCTGTCAGCTCCATGATCTCCTTGTGGAGATGCCTGAAGCGTGTTATGGCCGGGTGTTCGAACCCGAGATCTTCTCCCAAGGTTTTCAGAGCTTTCTCGAACGGGACACGGATACTTCCGCTCGCTAACTTGTCAGCATAGCAGACAAGCTTCTCTTCAATAGTTGATGGAACATGATCAA
>CAZFRJ010000049.1:0-5195 GCA_964521355.1 uncultured Candidatus Bathyarchaeia archaeon
CAGGCTACATACACTGGAATCACTCACCAGTTCTGGGGAAGTTGCGACGCAGTATCGAACGACGACTGGCATATGCACGGCACCCCGACGTGCGGGAAAGGCGTTCCCGGACAGGTAATGTACGTCGGGCATGGGGTCTCCACAGCTAGGTTTCGCAATGTCCGTGTCGGCATAGCATAGGAGGCGATTGAATTGTCACTCGAAATCTTGTCCGAAGCAGCGAGAAAGGCTACAAGTCTTGCGGTAAAGAAGGGAGCGGACCAAGCCGAAGCTACCGCGTTCACATTCATAGAGGATCTTACAAGATTTGCTAACTCTCAGATTCATCAGAACGTGGCAACTCACAAGAACGGTTTGAGAGTTCGAGCAGTTCTCAAGAAAAGGATCGGAGACATAATGGTGGGCGCACTGGATCCCTCGTCTGTTAAGAAGGCGGTTAACGATGCGATTAAGGTTGCGAAGGTCTCACCTCAAAACGAGCTCTTCAAGAGCCTGCCGGAACCGAAGAAGTACTCGGTTTTGAAAGGAACCTATGACAGGAGAACAGCAACATGCAATCCGAACCTCAGAGCTGACAACGCTAAGAGAGCAATCCAGATCGCTCACGACAAGGCCAACTTCGTCAAGGCAGTTGCCGGCTCATATATGACAGGATCAGCTGCCTTCGCAGTGGCAAACAGCCTAGGAACAGACGCCGGGGCGCAGATCTCACTGGCCCAGATGGCTGTGACTGTGATATCAGAGAAGGATGGCTCTGAGGGGCATGGTTACTACTCAGCGTACGCCCGGAACATGAAAGAGATCAATGTTGAGGAGGTTGCCGGGAAGGCCGCTGACAAATCGATAAGAAGCGTCCAGCCGACACGCCTAGAGCCCGGAGAGTACGAAGCAATATTGGCACCTGATGCAGTTGCCCTGTCGCTGTCCTATCTGAGCAACGGGTTCCTTGCTACATGGTTCCAAGATGGAACTTCGTTCGTCAAATACAATCTGGGCAAGCAGGTCTTTCACGAGAAGTTTGGCTTGAAGGATGATGGCAGGGACTTGGCGACCCTGTATGTATCCCCGGTCGACGGTGAAGGTGTACCGAAGCAGGCTTTGACCTTAGTCAAGGACGGAGTTGTTGACGAGAAAGGCATATGCTATGATTCCTACACGGCTGGAAAGGAGGGAAAGAAGAGTACCGGGCACGCTGTGGCTCCAGTCATTGAGACCTTTGCGTCTGGCCCAGATCTGACAAATATGATCATGTCGGCGGGTGACGCCTCAGAAGAAGAGGTGGTCAGAGACACTAGGCGGGGCGTATATGTCTCAAGATTCCACTACGTCAGAACGGTGAATCAACCTAGGATGATCTTGACCGGACTGACGAGAGACGGAACATTTCTGATAGAGAATGGGGAGATCACCAAACCCGTACGAAATCTGAGGTTCACGGACAGCTTCCTAGATGTCTACAAAGGGATACAGCTGATCGGAAGGGATCAAGAAAGACAAGCACTTGCCACAGTGCCTCAACTCAAGGTCAGCAAACTACGGTTCACGGGAGTAAGCGAACAGTAAAGCATTTTCAGAACAGTACGATTCTCAACGTTTCAATCCTTGGAGTTCGCGAGACACATAGCTGAGACTGCGTCCCAAATGAAGGAGCCTTTCCAATCTGAGGATGAGAATCGATGGCTAATTCTGATAGTGACAACTCTCGGAGCGTTCATGACCCCGTTCGACACCAGCGCAGTAAACCTGGCAATTCCCTCCATTGGCCTTGACCTGGGAGGAGAACTCCTCCTACTGTCATGGATCCCAGTTGCATACCTTCTCGCGCTGACCACTTTTCTTATCGTCTCCGGCAGACTTGGAGATGTAAAAGGCAGAAAATCTCTCTACATCATAGGCACTTTGATCTTCACATTCTCTTCAACTCTATCCGGCCTCTCCAATTCACTGTACCAATTGATAACCGCCAGAGTGGGCCAAGGCATAGGCGCCTCCATGATGTCCGGAAATTCTGTAGCTTTCGCTACCTCGGCTTTTCTACCATCTCAACGTGGAAAGGCTGTAGGAATAATCACAGCTGCCACTTACACGGGCCTTTCGATGGGCCCGGTGCTTGGAGGGCTCCTCATATCTGAGTTTGGTTGGAGATCAATCTTCTACCTCAATGTTCCGCTAGGCCTGATTACTGCCGTGTTGTGCCATTTCAAAACGTATGAGCGATTTGAGATCAGGCGTGAAGCCTCACTCGATGTTTTGGGAGCTCTGAGTTTGATCATTTCACTCTCATCGATCTTGGCGTCAGTCTCGCTTAGTCAGATCGCGATGATTCCCCGGCAATACGTGTTGGGCTTGATAGCGATTGGTGTGCTGTCTCTCCTGTTCTTTGTTTTCGTGGAAAAGAGATTCGCAAGGCAGCCTCTAGTTGATGTTAGACTGTTCACGGAGAATAGGGTATTTGCCTTCTCAAATCTGACAGCATTCTTGCATTATCTTGCGTCTTACGGCATAGGGTTCCTAATGTCTCTCTATCTGCAGCTCATTCTGAGACTTGATCCATATCAGGCAGGACTAGTAATGCTCTCTCAACCGTTCTTGATGGCCGCAGTTTCACCCTTTAGTGGCCATCTTTCAGATAGAATAGAGCCCAGGCTTCTCTCATCAATAGGCCTGGCAATTATGACCGCCGCTATACTGATTCTTTCTGGTGTGTCCAACGAGACAACGACAAACATGATAGTCTTGATTCTCATCGTCTTGGGCTTTGGTTACGGGCTGTTCAGCTCACCTAACACAAGTGCTGTGATGGGTTCGGTCCCGAAAGAATCATTGGGTCTGGGCTCTGGGGTGCTTGCGACCATGAGGTTCTTGGGGCAGTCTTTCAGCTTGGCGCTTGTCACGTTCGTTTTGACAAGTAGTGTTTCGGCCGATATCTTGATTGTTGGAAAAGAACAGCTGAACGTTCCTGTAGGCGAGTTCCTTTTCGGTGTCAGAGCAGCACTTCGAGTGTGCGCAGTCATAGGCGCAACGGCAGTGATCGTATCCGCAGCCCGAGGAAAGATGTCGCACGTAGACTCAAGCCCCACTCCTTCTTTGTCCCAACTATCGGACGGCACTGGCGAGGACGGTTTTGACTCTCTTTAGAAAGCTTAACCGCTCTCTCGGATGTCGCTAATCCATAGTCATGAGGTTCTTAGAGAAGAGTTCTGAGTTCTGAGAGGCATGTTACCTCATAGTCCGCTTGAGCCGAGGCTGTCCACCGTCTGCGCACCACCAGAATTGTAGGCATACCTGCTCTGCGTCCTCCTTCGATATCTGTGAAAGGCTTGTCGCCTATCATAACGCATCTGCGCGGCGAGACTCCTAGTCTATCTGCAATTAGAAGGAACGGTAAGGGGTTTGGCTTTCTCTCAGAGGTTTCATCGCCGGCGACAACGCAGGCATCGAAGAACTCTTTCAAACTTAGGCGAGAGATCCTTCGGCCTTTCCGTCCAATAGTTCCATCATCATCTGTAAGCAGTCCGAGCTTGTAACCTTCGTTCCTCAAGTATTCTAATGTGGGAGCGGCGTCGGGATACGGAACGCTCTCTTTCTCATACATCTTCCAATACTCGTTGGTCATCTTCTTGACGAGAGATGACGGGAGTCTTCCGCTTGGTGCTAGTTGATCAACAACCTCCTGCCACCAGACATCTCGGTTGTACAGAATCTTGAGATTCATCTTATCGTCTACTCGTGTGATCATCTCGTCCAGTCTGTCTCGCTTGATTGCGACTTTGTTTTCTTTGAAGAAGCCTTCAAACAGGTCTCCGATCTTTCTGTGAGCTGCTTCAAGCCCCCTCTGTGCGTCGATCAGGGTCTCATCTAAGTCAAAGATTGTTGCTTCTATCTCTCCGATCTTGCTGACCAACATTGATCACCCTCAAGTGATCATGCCCTATACCGAAGCAGCTGCATCTCTCCGTTCTCGATCTTCAGATAAGTATTCTGCTCGTCCGCGTCCGAGACCCAACAACCTGTGTTGGCAACTGAGTCTTCAAGGAACGGGCGATGCGTATGACCATATACAAACTTGTTCCCTTTGCCAAGTCCAAGGAATAGGTCTCTGACTCGTGACCTAGCTAGGCTATCTATCTTATGCATGTCTCTTCGCTTTTCTGGTATCGCACCTATTGACTGAACCATGCCTCTTCTCTTGTCTCCTCTTTTGAAAGAGAGGTGGATGTTATCCCAGAGGAATGATAGGAGATCTCCTATGAAGTCCCCAGTTCTCTGACACAGTGACACGCACAGTTGTTCATATTCCTCAATCGTGAGGGGCTCTAAGTTTGCAAGGACTTCGAGCTGGTAACCGTGCATGAAAGAGAATCTGGTGTCCCCATCTTGAAGCGTGAGAGTCTTCTGAATGTTGAACGCACCGGTTCCCGATGTCGCAATCTTCGCGAAGGTAAAGTCGTGATTTCCGGGGACGTAGTGCACATTTGCAGCGAGGTCTTCAATCCTCCCTACGAGGTCTTCATTCTCTAGGACAACTGCTACGTTATTCCTCCTCCAGAAATCAAAAATGTCTCCGAGCAATACGAAGTGATCCGGTCGCCCAAGTGACTTTCCAATGTCATCGAGGAATCCTACGAAAGGCTCTCTGTTTGCATGATCATATCCAAGATGAACGTCAGAGACGACGATGATCAATGTTCTTTCCCAGATGTCGTTACTAAACAGACGTAGAAATGCGTCTCACGGGACGCTTAAACATTAGTATGATGATGGTAAGAGGGGCGTGAAGAGTATCGGTATATTAGGTAATCTTGATCACGCTATGTGACCGATGTCTGTTCAAGTAGCCTCGTAGCCTCGTCAAGCGTTGGCGGCCTCTTGTGAAGGATTGTGTATCTGTCTGGCCTTATTCTTGCTGCTTCCACCAAAGCCTTGGCCGCCAAGCTCTGACTGATGCCGAGTCTTCTTAGATTGGTGTTCACACCGAGTTTCTGCAGCATCTGCTTGATGTTCTGCCACTGATATTCAGGCTGCCTCCACCAGTTGGGGTTATGTTCCTCGTGGTATCTGGCCATGAGGATCGTTCCGAGCCCGCATTGTTCACCGTGTTTCGCTGGCTCCTGTGCGTTCAAATCCAAGAAGTGTGAGAACAAGTGCTCAGAGCCAGAGCAAGGCCTAGACGAGCCTGCGATAATCATAGACAC
>CAZFRJ010000050.1:0-5102 GCA_964521355.1 uncultured Candidatus Bathyarchaeia archaeon
ACATATGTTTCCACTCCGGCTCTTCACCCCGACCATCCCGAAAGAGGAACCCGACGCCTAGAAGTTGAGCCTTTCGATGGAAAGGCAAACGTCTTATTCGCTTCTAACGATGTCGAGAGACTTGCCAAAGGGAAATTGATTCGCCTAATGGAGCTGTTTAATGTCAACATCGTATCGGCGAGAACAGAGCTTGTCGAGGCCGAATTCGTAAGCGATTCATATGACAATGCTAGAAAGGTCGGAGCGCCGCTATTCCAGTGGCTTCCGTCACAAGGCAACATCAGGGTCAATTTGACTATGACAGATGGAGAAGCAGTACAGGGATTAGGAGAGCAGGCGCTCTCCCACGTTGACGTAGGTAAAGTGGTTCAGCTTGTTAGAGTAGGATTCGGAAGGATCGATGGCAAATCCTCTGATGAAGTGGCGATCTTCTTTGCACACAGCTGAGCATTCTTTTCGAAAGAGAAGGGCACGCCTCGTCATCGAAACATTCATTAAAAGGTGGCTTTTCGCTTAAGGTAAGCTTAAAGCGTATGCGGGTGAAAAAATGCCCAAGGCTTTGTATATGAAGTTTGACGTTCCCAAGGAAATAGCTGAAAAAGCTTACCAACTGGTACAAGTTGCAAGAGATTCAGGCAAGCTGAGAAAGGGAACTAATGAGACAACAAAGGCAGTGGAAAGAGGAGTAGCAAAGCTTGTTCTGATTGCCGAGGACGTTGACCCTCCTCAAATTGTTGCCCACCTTCCCATACTTTGCGACGAGAGAAAGATACCATACTTATTCGTTCCCAGTAAGCTTGATCTCGGAAAATCCTCAGGGATCGACGTCGGATCGGCTGCAATAAGCATCGTCGAGCCGGGAGACGCTGCTGGCACTCTGGCTGAACTCTTGAAGGCGTCTGACCACCTGAGAAAGTCCGGGGAAGCCAAGAAATGAGCGCCAAACAGAAAATAGAGGAGCAACTTATCCCTGCAGAGGTCACACAGATCATTGCTAGGACTGGAGTGACGGGTGAAGTAATCCAAGTCAGGGTGCGGGTTCTAGAGGGGCGAGACAAGGGCAGAATAATAACGAGAAACGTGAAGGGCCCTGTCAGGCTTGAAGACATTCTGATGCTTAGGGAGACAGAAAGGGAAGCAAAGAAGATCAAGTAGTAAAGATGAAGCTCAATGCCTCGAGTCTTTCGGTGCTCCTTCTGTGGAAAGGAGTTCCCCCCAGCAACCGGATCCATGTACGTAAGAAACGACGGGACGATTCTATACTTCTGTTCGGGTAAGTGCAAGAAAAGCGAGCTGAAGCTTGGACGCGATCCAAGGAAGCTGAAGTGGACTATCTATCACGGAAAGAAAGAAAGAGGAAGATGACCGCTGAGGCTCTCTTGTCTGGGGAGAAGATACTTCCAAGCCTAAGACAAACACGAGATCCTTTCATACGAGAAGCTTGCTGAAACAGAGTTCTTCTTCGATCAGTCGCTGAAGACCTAGACCATCATTCAAGAGGCACCGTGCTCATTCTCGCCGCCGTCTAGATCGGAACATGGAGCAGTAGCGATTAAGTTCTTAAGAATCATCTCAAATCAATAGCTCCGAAAGAGATAGAAAGTAACGATGGAGGAGGTTCCATGCCTCTCCGGCAGCCCATAGTTGTCGTGTTAGGGCACGTCGACTCGGGCAAGACCACCTTGCTGGATAAGATAAGAGGTACAGCGGTTCAGCTCCGAGAGGTTGGGGGGATGTTCCCTAAGGGGATCCAAGACCCAGCATATCGGAGCGAGCTACTTTCCAGCTGATACCATCAAGAAATTCTGCGGACCACTTCTAGAGAAGTTTCACTTCGAAGTAGGAATCCCGGGACTTCTGGTTATTGATACTCCAGGTCACGAAGCCTTTGCGAATCTCAGAAGGAGGGGCGGGTCAGCCGCAGACATAGCCATCTTGATCATAGACGTTGTTCGAGGATTCGAGGTTCAAACCCATGAGTCGCTAAGCATCTTGAAGGCGAGGAAGACACCTTTCCTTGTCGGAATCAGTAAGATCGACAGCATAGCCGGCTGGAAACCTAATCCCGGAATGGCCTTCGGCGAGTCCTTTTTGAGACAGGCTCCGGAGGTTCAGCAGGATCTAGACAATCACCTCTACGGAATAATGGGAACACTCTCAAGACTCGGTTTCAGATCTGAAAGATATGATCGCATCAAGGATTTCAGGGACACCGTCGCACTGATCCCTACGAGTGGAAAGACGGGAGAAGGCATACCGGAGCTGATGGCGCTGCTCGTGGGACTTACTCAAACCTTCATGAAAGATGAACTCGTTGTAACCTCTGGCCCAGGAAGAGGCGTAGTCCTTGAGATCAAGGAGGAACCAGGTCTCGGCGTAACTGCAAATGTAATCCTCTACGATGGAACCATCCGGATTTCAGAAACGATCGTCGTAGGTGGGAGAGAGACACCGATCTCTACAAGTGTACGAGCCCTCCTGCTTCCCAAGCCACTAGATGAGATACGAGACCCACGCAACAGATTCTCCAACATGGAATGGGTTGGAGCAGCGGCGGGAATAAAGATCGTTGCACCGAATCTTGAATATGCGCTAGCTGGATCCTCTCTGTTTGTCGTCCCTGAAGGTGCGAACCCGGAGCCCTTCGCCAAAATGGTGAAGGACGAGGTTGAGACACTCAGGATTAGGACCGATATCGATGGAGTTGTCTTGAAGACCGATACGTTGGGATCGTTGGAAGCACTCACAGATCTTCTTTCGAGTTCCAACACTGCAATACGCCTTGCAGATGTCGGTGATATATCACGACGAGAGGTAGTCGAAGCCGAAGCGGTTCGACTTCACGACCCTGTTCTAGGAGTCATCCTTGGGTTCAACGTCAAGCTTCTGCCCGATGCTGAGGAGGAGACCAAGAAGAAAGGAATCATGGTGTTTCAAAGCGATGTCATCTACCGACTGATTGAAGACTACGTGAAATGGCGCGACCAAGAGAAGGCAGCTGGTCTCAAAGGGGAGCTTGATCGACTGACGCTGCCTGGGAAAGTGCAGATTCTGCCTGGCTGTGTCTTTAGACGAAGTAAGCCTG
Source organism: uncultured Candidatus Bathyarchaeia archaeon (assembly GCA_964521355.1). Classification (GTDB taxonomy): domain Archaea; phylum Thermoproteota; class Bathyarchaeia; order 40CM-2-53-6; family JALHTG01; genus JALHTG01. The sequence continues at coordinate 3,086 of CAZFRJ010000050.1, forward strand.
CCATTGTGGGAGTCGAAGTTCAGGCTGGAAGAATACGGCCTAGGTATCCCTTGATGCTTGAAGATGGCACTGCCATAGGAGAGATCCAACGTATCCAAGACAAAGGAAAGGACATACATGAGGCCTTGGCCGGAGTGCAAGTTGCCATATCAATGGACGAGCCGACAGTAGGAAGACATATTCATGAAGGCGACATACTCTACGTGGCTGTTCCTGAACAGCATATGAAGCTGCTCCTAACGAAGTTCAAGGAGTTCCTAAGCACCGACGAAATCGGACTGCTAGACAAGCTCATCGAGACTATGAGGAAGCTCAATCCACTATGGGCGTTCTAGCTGGGCTATGGTGCCAGTGAATCTGGCAACCTTAATATGCAACTCGCGAAGCCTATTTACGATCTCCAATTTGGAAACGAGGCAGAAATCGTGGCAAAGTTCAAACTAATAGTTTCGAACCCGGAGACGGGCAAGGCTTCCGTTCACGAACTCGAGGGACCTAGAGCCCAGCCTCTGGTTGGCAGAGAGATAGGGGAAATCATCGACGGATCAATAGTAGGTATGGACAAGGCTAAGCTGAAAATGACCGGCGGCAGCGACAAAGACGGAATCCCTATGAGGCCTGACGTCCATGGAGGAGGAAAGAAGTACACGGTTCTTTCTGGAGGAGTAGGTTTCAATCCAAGAAGTTCCGGAGAGCGGCAGAGGAAACTCGTCAGAGGCAGAATGATCACCGACCAGACCTACCAGATCAACATGCGTGTGATCAAGGAAGAGCAATCGAAGCCAGTTTCCAAAAAGAAGGCAGGAGAGTAGCGCTATTGGATGTAAAGATCATCAAGGACAGACGCAACCAGCTCTTCAATAGAAGGGAGATAGAGTTTGAAGTGACTCACCCCAAATCCGGTACTCCGGATAGGTTTTCGATAAGAAAAGCCCTAGCCTCGAAGGCGAACAGCAAACTTGAGAATGTCTACGTATTAGAAGTGCTGAGCGCTACAGGAACGAACAGAAGTGTGGGGAAGGCAGGAGCGTACGAAAATCCTCAGATCGCAGAGAGAGTATTGCCGAAGCATCTATTGATTCGCAATATGCCTCCCGAGGAAAGAGAAAAGGCAAAACAGATGGAAGAGGGAAAGAAGCCGGAAGAGAAAAAAACTGAAGAGAAGAAGGAGAAGCCACCTTCAGAAAAACCTGAGAAAGAAGCGAAGAAGGGTAAGTGATAGATGAGTGCACAAAAAGCCGAAAAGAAGACTCATGTAGCCAGATTAAGCAAGGTCTACGAATATGATTCAGCGAAAGGGACTATCAAGCTTCGGAATCGAAAATGCCCAAGATGCGGCAACATAATGGCATATCACAAGGCCCCCGTCAAAAGATACACATGCGGCTCTTGCAGTTACACAGATTTTCTGAAACAGTAGAAACTGATGCGTAGCCCTATTCTCTCGTCATCTGAGAGATCAAGGACGCGACCTCCGATTTCTTCGGGGCGTCAACTCTAACGGCCACCATGCCTTCACATGGTTGGCCGTATACGACCAACGAATGTCGAGGAGCCAACGCTATCACTGGGAGCGTCAATAGATCCTCCTCACCATTCACGATCAGCATCGAGTCTTGCTCTGCTAGTGCTTCGCTGAGCGCTGCCCAAGCCGCCATCTCTATTGTACCAGCCGGATTGCTAACCCAGAATGTTCTTTCACTCTTGATTCCGAGGTTCTTCGTTCCTCGTCTCATGGATCTATTGTCAATGACCATGAGGTCGACTGGTATGGATGAGCTCAGAAGAAGTTTTGAAACAAAATCGCCGACACAGACAATCTTCGATGGCTTCATCGACCTGATGATTTGTCTCAGACGTTTGATGCTAGTATCAGGAGGCCCGGGTATCAGTTCGCCAATAGGAGACTTCAGCTTCTCTCTCAGATCTCTGGGCAATCTGAGCCTACGCAACTATCTCACTCTGATGGCGTATCGACCTGGAGACTTGATTCCCATCTTTCGGGCGACTTCTGATG
>CAZFRJ010000051.1:0-5092 GCA_964521355.1 uncultured Candidatus Bathyarchaeia archaeon
GTTAAAGATAGTTCACAAGCCTCAGTACGTAGATGCAATCCCGCAGAAGATCAAAGGAAAGGTTGCCTCAATCCTTGGAAAAATCGACGACAGAAAAGTCTTCAAGGATGTCTCCCGTGAACTTCAGATCAATAGCATACTTGACCGACAAATAAGCGTACTGAGCGGAGGAGAACTTCAAGCCGTAGCAATAGCTGCCGCTGTATGCAGAAACGCTGATGTCTACCTATTCGATGAGCCTTCCAGCCATCTCGATGTTGGTCAGAGAATGAGAGCGGCTAAGATCATCAGATCGCTCATCGATGACAACAGAACTGTCATCTTGGCCGAACACGATCTTGCAATGCTTGACTATCTATCAGACCAGATCTGTGTTCTCTACGGAGAACCCGGAGTCTACGGGATTGTCTCTCACAACCATGGCGTGCGAGTCGGTGTGAACATATTTCTCAACGGGTTCATTCCAGACGAGAACATGAGGTTCAGAGATGAAGCCATCAGGTTTCACGTTAGGCCACCCAGAGAAGCTCCCCCCGCAGCCTCATGGAGCATTGAATGGGCTACAATGGAGAAACGCTTTCGAGGATTCCTCCTGAAGGTAGAAGGCGGGGACATCAAGCGGAGAGAAGTAGTGGGCATAGTCGGGCCGAATGGAACCGGCAAAACTACATTCATCAAGCTTCTTGCAGGACTGGAGAAGCCAGACAAGGGAACGGCTCCGGCGCTCAGCGGACTTTCCATTAGCTACAAGCCTCAATACATCTCGGCAGAGTATGAAGGTCAGGTACACTCGCTTCTAGTCAGCGTAGCAGGAGAGCGATATGACACAGACTACTTCAGAAATGAACTGATCCGTCCCTTGAATCTTGAGGATTTCTTGGAAAGAGATGTCAAAGATCTGAGCGGAGGAGAACTACAGCGAGTTGCGGTTGCTGCTTGCTTGGCGAAGAAGGCACAACTGTACCTTCTCGACGAGCCGAGCGCATATCTCGATGTTGAAGAGAGATTGTCCGTTGCAAAAGCGATACGGAAGATCATAGAGCAAAATGAGGCTTTCGCCTACGTCGTCGAACATGACATAGCCATTCAAGACTTCATGGCAGACAGACTAATGATCTTTTCCGGACAACCGGGAGTCAATGGCACAGCCTCATCACCCTCACCGCTAAGAGAAGGCATGAACAGGTTCCTTCAAGAAATGGACATAACGTTCCGAAGAGACCCTGAGACCGGGCGACCCCGAGTCAACAAGCTTGGAAGCAAGACGGATCGAATGCAGAAGGAGGCGGCGGAGTACTACTACGTTCCTACAACTGCGAAATAGTATGGCATTCTCCTTTCTGATCAACTGCTCACTGCAACATCATCGCGTTGCAATGGCTTATATCATGCACCTAAGGCTTAGGAGCGTGGCCTCTAGGAGTTGCACGAATGAGAAGAATTATGAGGTTGCTCGTTCTCGTCATACTCCTGTCAAGTTACTGTTCGTCTGCCGCGATACAGGCTCTTTGTACACAGGGAGCATTGGTCAAGCCTTCCTTGACTGCCAACAGAACCGTGCCGTTGTCCATCAAGATTGTCTTCATAGGGTTCAACCAATCCACAATCAATACAACCTATCTGCTTTGGAAGGAGAACATTCCATTCAGGCGAGTGAACCAGATCCTAACAGAGCCGAAGGATACGGGAGTAGTGTTCGAGCTTAGCTACCAATTCGTCTTCGCAAGCCCGAGATTCGAGAACGATCTGCTGGGCTTTCTCAAGAAGATCCAGACTTCCAAGAAGATGCTCAATCCTTGGTTTGGGAGTGAGACAGACAACGTTCTCTACGACGCGAACAGGCTTGAAGATTGGCTGTATGAGAAGCGGGAAATGTACCAAGGTTTCCCTGTTAATGGCTACACGTTCTTCATTGCAAATCTGACCCAATTGCCTTCAGTGACCTACGAGCAGATGGCACGACCTTGGTTAAAAGAGCCCACCCCTCACTACTATGATGTCGAATACTTCGACCTCGATCTGGAGTACCGAATAAGAAACAGAGAGTTTATGACAGCGTGGGGAGGACATCACAGGTTCTGGTTCCTAGATCTCAGCGCGGGGCCTTCATTCAACACACCGAGCGATGCCCCCCTTCAGGCAGTGCTCGCAGCCCTAGAAATCAACATAAGCACACCCTACGGAAGTAGCTGGCTCACCCAGTTCTTATCCGATTATGTATGGGAATCAGTGTGGAACTTGGCCGTTCCTCAGTTCACCTACGCCCCGATATACTCCCAGAAGTATAGGATTGCAATTACAGTCTTCGACAATAGGACGAAGGAAGAAAGAGATCAAATTCCGATTCGCAAGACTGTGAGAACCGATTTGATCAAGAAGTCATACAGCGACCTAGTTCCTTACAGCGATATTGAGGTCACAGTGGCCTTCCAAAACTGCTCTGATGATCAAGGTCTCTCAAAGCAGTTAGCGAATGCATACAAGCATTCTAGGGATCCAGCGCTTCGTTACGTTGACCTCAGACCCCTCTACAAGTATCTCCAAACAAAGCTCGATTACTATGTTGCAAATGTATCTCGAAGTGAAAGGGAAGTCACAGTACCAGTCTTCGCTTTCGCCTTTAGCAAGTCATACTTGGGCTACACCTACAAGTGGGATGTTAGTGGAAAGACCGCAGCCGAAGAGACGTTCTGGGGGTTAGCTCAGGAGGACATGGCTGTCCTTGCTTTGACACAGGCAAGTGAATTTGACCGCGGGGCCATAGTAACTCCCGCCCAACCGAACAAGGGAATAGGGTTCTCCCAACTCATAATCCACGAAGTGGGTCACATTTTCGGCCTCATGCATCCGCATCAGTACGGCGATGTTCACGACTTTGTAGCTTCGGCAATGAGCTACTTTTCTCATGATTATAACTTCAGTAGATTCGACAAAGACGCATTGGGTAGAATCCATGTTGACAAGATTATCATGCAGACCTCTGCAAAGATCACAGAGGCAAAGACTACCGCAGCGACTAAACTGACCAACTTTGCTGCTCTGTCAAAGCTCGACCGCGCAGAGGAACTGCTCACACTTGCAAACAGAGAATATATCTCGATGGAATATGTTGCCGCGTTCGAAAGGGCGCTGGAGGCCCGAAAGCTTGCATATGAGGCTACAGCAGACTTAGAACTCTATCCGAACGCCGTTCCGTTTTGGGCGATGTGTTTTCTAGTGATAGGATTGGTGGTTGGATACACTCTCCGGAAGTCGCTTGAAAAGAGGCTACGTATTCGAGTTGAGCGTACAAAAAGAGAGGACATCTTCAAGAACCTTTAACTACCTGCCTCAGAAGTTCTGGTAGCAGATAGCAATGATGCGGAATTACTGTCTCGAATGTGGCGGGAACCTATCCTACGATTCCGTTCTCAAACAATATGCATGCCGTAGCTGCGGGATGACTTATACAGCTCAGGAACTGATGGAAGGAAAAGAGAAGCTGTTCGAAGGAAGAAGCAGCTTGGACGAGGAACGAAAGCGAAGGCAGAAAGACTACTTGAAGTGGTGGCTTTCAAAGAAGTAGGCACCGCATTCATCGAGTTGTCGAGTTGTGACTTGTAGCGTTGAGCTTCTTTGTGTTGGAAATGAGCTTCTAATCGGTAAGACTGCAAACACAAATGCGACTTGGCTTGCACGAAGAATATCCAGTCTCGGTGGTTCCCTCAACAGAGTCACAACTATCGGCGACGACTTGAGAGAGATCCGGGAATCAACAAGGATCATCTTGGCCCGAAAGCCGGATTTCCTGATAACATCAGGAGGCTTGGGCCCTACTTTCGATGATGTCACGATCAAGGGACTATCTCAAGCGTTGAGGCGTCGACTGAAGATCAACAAGGAGGCCCTAGACCAGATCAGAGCTAGGTACAAAGAGGTATTCGCCTCTCGACACTTCGCGCTCACAAAGTTTCGAGCAAAGATGGCCACCTTCCCGGTTGGAGCAAGACCTCTTCTCAACCCTGTGGGCACAGCTCCGGGAATGGCGCTTCAAGTCGAAAAGACCTTGATTGTGTGTCTTCCGGGAGTTCCGAGCGAACTGCGTGCGATCTTTTCTAGGCATGTTGCTCCGATTATCAAACTTAAGGCCGGAACAGGAGTATACGTGTCCCGAAGCATCTCTGTACGAGGAATCTTTGAGTCTCAGCTTGCTCCGCTGATAGATCGCGTAATGAAGCGATATCCTGAAGTCTATGTCAAGTCTCATCCCCGAGGTGGTGAGGGACGGGCTAAGTCTCAAATCGAAATAGATTTCTCATATAGCGGTCATGACATGGAGAAGGGTCGCCAAGTCGTATCAGATGCGATTGCACAGATGATGCGCCACCTGTCAGGTAAGGCCCAAGTGGCGGAGATACATCGGAGTGCGTGATGCGCAAGATTTTTCACTCTGTCAAGCTCTAAGCGTTAACGGTTGGCGTGGCGATGAAGTTACAGGCTAGACTCTGAAAAACCGATGTGGAGGAATCTGGGTCCCATAGCCGCGCCAGCCGTTTGAACACCTTGGTGATGCTGCATTGAAGGTTATCTTCATAGTCGGAATGGCAGGCTCAGGAAAATCGCTATTGACCGCAAGCCTTCAAGAGTGGCTAAGACTGCGCGATCAGAATGTGGTAGTTCTTAACGCAGATCCAGGCGCCCAAAACCTGCCCTACACTGCTGATGTCGATGTGCGCACATATGTGGACATAGAGAACTTGATGTTACAGTACCGCCTTGGACCGAACGGGGCCTTGATCATGGCAACAGACCTAGTTGGGGAGCACATTGAGGAGATCGAAGACGAGATAGACGAAAGCGGAACTGATCTCCTCTTGGTCGACACGCCCGGCCAGATGGAGCTATTTGCCTTCAGAGAAGGGGGGCCTTTCATATCTCAAGCTCTAGGAAGCGAGGAGAAAGCCGTACTCTACCTGCTCGATTCGCCCTTTTGCCGAAATCCTCTGAACTACGTATCCAACATGTTCATCGCCACAGCAATCTATAGTAGGCTCAACCTTCCTCAAGTCTACGCATTGACAAAAACCGATCTCATTTCACCTGAAGAGCTACA
>CAZFRJ010000052.1:0-4972 GCA_964521355.1 uncultured Candidatus Bathyarchaeia archaeon
TGTTTCGCATGCTTTCCCTCGACAACCTCGAAAAACCACTTCTGTATCTTCTTGGTTATCGATCCTACTGAGCCCCTGCCCACCGGAATGCCATCCACTGATACAATAGGCGTGATTTCCTGACCGGTACCACAGAGGAACGCCTCATCGGCCACGTAAAGCTCAGTCCTATCAACATCTCTCTCGCAGACATCTATGCCCAGTTCTTGTGCTCCTACAGATAGCAGGGTTTCCCTCGTTATCCCCTCAAGTATGTCAGAAGTAACTCCTGGCGTGATTAGCGTTCCCTTCCTCACAAGGAAGAGGTTGGCCCCTGAGCCCTCAGAGACTTTCCCGTCAATCGTCAGGAATATTGCGCCGTCATATCCTGCCTCCTCAGCTTCCATGGAGGCGATTCGACTGTTAACGTAGTTCCCGCAGGTTTTCACTCTTGCCGGCATGGCTATGTCAGGGATTCTTCTCCAACTGCTGAAGCAACATCTGATTCCCCTTTTCATCCGCTTCATCCTCTCAGGTCGAGGCGTGGGAACCACAAATACGACGGCATCGATGGGGGTTTGAGGCATTCGCCATGTTCCTCCTCGGAATACAAGCGGCCTAATGTATAGGTCCTCTCTGAAGCCGTTACGCGCAGCCGTCTTGACTATCGCGTCTTCAACCTGCTTCTTGGAGAACTTGATTTTCATCCTGTGTACCTTTGATGAGTCAAAGAGTCTTTGGACATGTTCCTTTAGACGGAAGATGTAGAGCTGAGATCTCTCTTTGCTCCAGTATGCTCTTATCCCCTCGAAGACTCCCATTCCCGAGTTGACGACAGGCGAAGACACATGGACGGTGGCTTCCTTCCATCGTAGTATTCTGCCGTTCATCCATACGTACTTCATTCTGGACAAGACTCCGCTCTTTGAGTTCTCTCTAACGTTTGGCTTACGGAGGCCTGCTAGGCTTCCAATATGCAGATAGGTCTTTGGGTTCGTAATGTTATCGATCGCATCAGATGGCCAGTGTAACGTAATATGTCGCCAAGGCAGAGGCTAGCACTGGGTCTACTACAGGCATTCCGAGCCGTTTTGCTAACTCTTTGGCAACTCCAATGGTAGCGTATCCGGTACAAGCCAATAGAATAGCGTCAGCCCCCTTTCTCTTCAGCTCTTCTGCTGCTGAGAACAAGTGCGCTCTTTCCTCTTCTCGTAGAAGATCTAGAGTGGTGGCGACTCCTTTGGGCCTAGCCTCGGCGAGGAAGGATCTGGCAAGCGTCTTCCTGATCACGTCAGGGGTTCTGTCAGAGATGATGAGGACCCCGATCTTGTTTCCGAGGCTTAAGGCGAGAGAAGCTGAGGCGGAGCCTGCACCTATAACAGGAACCCTCACTCTGTTCCGGAGCTGATCAACGCCGGGGTCGTCGGCACAGCTAATGATCAAGGCGCTTACACCTTCCGACTCCAGTTCGCTTCCGAGTTTGACGACCTTAGGGATTGCAATCTCCCTAGTACGATCGTCATGAATGCCCTCGGGCTGATCTTCAATGCACCTGCTGATTGTCTCAAATTGAGGAAAGTGACTCTCGATCAACCTTCCATGCGCGTTGAGCAAGCGCTCATCTTGAGTGGTCAACACTCTGACGATTCCAATCCTAACCAAGATCTTCCACCAAGGGCCATCTAGGCAGACGTGAGCGACTGTGGGTCTATAAAGTCTCGGATCAACGGTACTTGGTCTCACGAACCAATGGAGGAGGTTTCGAAACGCCTGTCTTAGCCGTCCAATCTCCGCCTTCGGGAAAGGAAGATCTTCGAATACGTTGCGATCGCTGCAAAAGGTCCGAAGTACACTGAGCCAATCAAGAAGCTGGCTATCAGGCCTGATACTGTGACTGCGACTTCAGGACAGAAGGCAAGAAGCGAATGGATCGTCGAAGACATATGGAGTATCGTTATCAGAGGATAGAGCAATGTCTTGACAATTCCTCGCAGCATCTGCGAATACGCAAGACTTCCAGCGATCATTGGGCTAAACGAGTAGTAGAACGCGTTAAAGGTCTTCAGGAATTCTCGGCCAGTGAACGTCATTGCCACAGATCCGTCCCTGAAGTTTCGGAGAACCTGGACTGGAGCGGCCAACTCCGACTCATACGCTGCTGAAGCTATGATGCAGACTCGTGCGGGCGTTGTCGTAACTGTCAGGGTTGTCGTCACGGTCGGAGGGGTCATCGTGGTCGTAGTCGTTGAGGTGGTTGAAGTAGTTGCGGTCGTTGTTGACGTTACAGTTGCCGCCGTTGTTGCTGTGACTGTCGTCAGGGTGGGGGAAGTAAAGGTAAGACCTGTGAGCCTGCTCATGGTTGTGGGAGTTGTGAAGGTTGTAGATGAAGCAGTCTCAAGGCCTGATGTCCTGAGACCTGTTGAGATGGTACCGGTTATTGAGGGAAGAACCCTTGCGACCTTGTTGCTACGGCCTTCAGCGATCCATATTTCACCTTGACCGCCCAAGGCGATTTCGTCCGGGCCGCAATCCGGATTCGGAAAACCATACTCTATGAAGGCGGTTTGGTTCGGCAGATATTTCACGATCTTTCCAGCGTCATATTCAGTGAACCATACAGATCCCCACGAGTCTACCCTGATATTCCTTGGCTTACTTCGGGCGATTGGAACCTCGAAGCTTTCGCATAGTCCGGACCTAGGGTCTAACCTCGCTATCTTTCTGGCTTCTGACATCGTGAACCAGATGAAGCCTCTCGAATCCGCGGTTATGCCCCATGGCCTGCTTCCTTCAAGCACTGGATACTCTGTGAACGTGCCATCCGTCGAGTTGAGTCTTCCAATTCTATCGGTTGCGAATTCCGTGAACCAAACATAACCTTCATTGTCAACCGTAATGTCGACTGGCCTGGAGTTATGAGTTGGTATCAAGAACTCCTTGAATGTCCATTGTCCACCGATTGTGCGTAATGCTCCAATCTTGTTTCCATCATACTCTGTGAAGAATAGCGTATTGTTGAAGACTGAACTGTTCCGATATCTGTGGATTGCGATTCCAAGAGGCGTTGATCCTGAGGTCGGAACGACCCAGGCAGCACATTCACCTGTCCTAGGGTTCAGCCGTCCTATCTTGTTTCCGATCCTTTGAACGAACCAGATAAACGAGGAGTTTGAGGTGCCATACACGAGGTCCATGGGGCCGCATATAAGATCCCATAGATCGCTTTGATTCGCCAGATAGTGCTTTGTTATCCTTCCAGTTGATGGAACAATACTTCCGATGACAGATCGACTCTCTCCAACTGCCGTGAACCAGATCGTGCCATTCGCTACTATGCCGCACGGCCGTGATCCTCCGCCCAGATCGTATTCGACCAGCCACTCTGCCCGAGCGGAGGCTAGACCAAATAGCAGCAGCGACACAGAACCGAGAACACTCAGTATCTTTCCGAGATGGAGCGACCTGTTTGGAACTCGACGTGACAAGAAGGAAACTCTGGTTGCTTTCACTTGTGACCGTTAGTCTATCGTCTATATGTGACTAAAGCTATTTGTTTACGAAATGGTGCTAATTCATTCCTTGTAGACCACGACCTGCGACACTTACAAGGTCAGTCTTGTCTTTCTATGCTGCCTGAGAGAGCCACCTTATGACCTCTCTGCAGAACGCAGGCAGATCAGAGGGAACCCGCGAGGTGATTATGTTCCTGTCTACGACCACTTCCTGATCAGAGTACTCCGCTCCGGCGTTGATGACATCATCCTTAACTGCTGTAACGCATGTCACCTTCTTCCCTTTCAATATCTTTGCAGATATCAGGACTTGGGGGCCGTGGCAGATCGCTGCAACAAGTCTCCCTTTGTCGTGTAGGGATTTCACGAGAGAAACGGCCTTTTCGTTTCTTCGAACTCGATCTGGAGCCCAACCTCCCGGAACTACCACGGCATCAAAGTCTAGAGGCTTCGCCTCGTCAAACGTAAGATCCGGAGTAACCGAAAGACCGTGCTTTCCTCTTACAGGCTCCTTTGTCACAGCGAGAACCTTGACATCGCCGCCTGCTTCGATCAACCTCAGCAATGGGTAGTGAAGCTCTAGGTCCTCATATTCGGGGCCTGCAAGGATAGCGATTTTCCTTCCTTGTAGGCTCATTTAATTCGATCCGCCTACTTCCTGTCAGAGAGCAGAACTCCAGCCTTGGCGAAGTTGCTCCTAGGACCATCCCTGTAAACAACCGTCACCTGTTCAGGTGTCGTCTTCAGTACTTCTACGACATCGTCTGTAATTCTCTTGGCAAGTTCGCGTTTCTGCTCAATGGTTCGACCTTCCACCAAGTCTATTGTGACTATGGGCATACACTCATGCACCTCGGCACTGAATCTGTTTCATGTTCGCTTAAAGCTAACGCTTCAGAGCTAGGTCGTCAATCAGCGTAAGAGTTTCGTATGGAATTCCTCGTTCAGACAAATTTCCCGCCCAAGGATCGGAAGAGCTCTGCATACTCCTTAGCCTTCTCTCTCGGAGATTCCGAGTAGATCACATCTCTACTCACGTTGATCAGAACGTTGCCTCCGCTCTCGATCACCTTCTGCGGATCTCCTTTCTGCGCTCCGACTCCTGGAACCAAGAATATCTTGTCGCTTCCCGTGACTTCTCTAATTGCTTTGATCTCGTCAGCCGTCACGTGGCCTGTCGCTCCGACAACGCAGCCGTCTGCACCATGCTTCCGTACATCTTCAGCTATAGCCAAGTAGAATGACTTTCCGTTCAACTTCGTCTCCTTTTGGTACCTTACTGCCTCTGGATTCGAGGTCAAAGTCAACACGATTATTCCCAGTTTCTGCTCTCCAGAGTGCGCCAACTTCACCGTGCCTTCCATGTTACCGAGAAAGGGGCTGAACGTGATTGCATCGTACCCCCATCTCTTGATGTGAAAGATAGCCGACTCAACAGTGTCCCCTATATCGTTCAGCTTGTAGTCTAGGATTGAGAAGCA
>CAZFRJ010000053.1:0-4901 GCA_964521355.1 uncultured Candidatus Bathyarchaeia archaeon
GCGTCTTCAGGGGTCATCTTTGCGCCAGAACTCACAACCCTGACCTGTATGTCTTGCCTTTCAGCCCTCTCATCCAATAGGAACTCAAGGAGAGGAGCTGACCCAATATTGCCCACCTTCACAAAACCTACTTTGACAACTTTGGAGACGGCCATATTCCTATCCTCAGAGCTAGATGTTGGATAGTTGCTTATTGCGGTTATAACAGTTGTTTGATGATGTCTTTGGATCACGCTAAATCTTAAACGGTTGAGGCAAACGGGTATACTGGGGCAGGAGAACTCAGGTGCAGAGAAACGTGGAGATTGAGGATACATTCGCTGAAGTTTTTCCTATGATCGCTGGTCGGATTTTGATCACGGCTGACACTGAGAAATGGGCTCTGACTTCAGCGAGGGCGGCGACCGGCTATGCATCATCAATCATAATGTCCCCGGCTGAGGCTGGCATAGAAGGGCGGACAGTTCCAACCAGCGAGACTCCTGACGGCAGACCGGGAGTGACGATCCAGATCTATCACAGAACTGGTCATGAGTGGAAGATGCAAATGCTCGGACGAATCGGCCAATGCGTCTTGACCTGTCCCACGACGGCCGCGTTCGATGCGATGCCGGATGCGAAGAAGAGAATCAGAATAGGAAGAGCGGTGAGAATGTTCGGCGATGGCTTTGAGAAGAAGGATGTCTTGGCTGGCAGGAATGTTTGGAGGATCCCCGTAATGGAGGGCGAATTCATAATAGAAGACAGGTTCGGAGTCAGAAGGGCAGCTGCCGGCGGAAATTTCCTGATTATGGCTGATTCTCACAGCTCAGGGCTCAAGGCGGCCGAGAGGGCTGTTGAAGCCATCTTAACGGTTCCGGGTGTGATTCTTCCGTTTCCCGGAGGCATCTGCCGATCAGGCTCCAAGGTCGGCTCAAGGAAGTACAAGCTGGGAGCCTCAACAAATGACCCGTTCTGCCCCGAGCTGCGAGGTCTGGTAGCGGACTCGAAGGTTCCTGAAGGTGTAGGCAGCGTATACGAGCTTGTGTTCAACGGGCTCACTCCGGGCTACCTCAAGAAAGCCACCGCTGTTGGAATAAGGGCCGCGGTTCAGATCCCAGGAGTTAAGAAGATCACGGCCGTGAACTTTGGCGGGAAGCTTGGCCCGGTTAAGATTTCTCTTAAAGAGGCCCTTGGGTCCGGGTGAGAACAATGGCGGCGACTAGCCAGCTACTGGTCCCAATCATTCCTCAATAGCAGCAGCTATTCCGGCAGACCGCTTCAAGACGATTGTCTTGGCAACTAGAATTCCAGACTAGCTTAAATCTCCACACAAAGATCTTCCATCGGAGACCTGATTAAGTGAACATCGGCCTTCTCACAAGAAACGATAGAGCTTGGTGTTCAGCGCGTCTAAAAGAGGCTTTCGTCAGACTGGGGGCAAGTCCGCGATGCTTCACTTTTTCAGATCTTGTTGCCAGGGTAGCTATGAATCCCTCTGTGCTGCTTGATGGAGCAGACATAAGACATGAGATTAGCGCTCTTCTTGTGAGGCCGATCGGAAGAGGCTCACTGGATGAGATAATATTCAGGCTCAATATCTTGCACTCATTGTCCAGAAGCGGTATCCCGGTCGTCAACAATCCCTCAAGCATAGAAAAGGCGGCTGACAAGTATCATACTCTTGTTCTTCTCTCAGAAAAGGGCATGAAAGTCCCCAAGACAGTTGTCACAGAGAACGTCTCCGAAGCGCTCAACGCTTTCCAGAAGTTCGGAGGAGACGCAATAGTCAAGCCGGTCTTCGGATCTAGGGGGATCGGAGCAGCCAGAATCTCGAACGAGGACATCGCTGAAAGAACGTTCCGGACTCTCCATTTCAATAGGCATGTTCTCTACGTCCAAGAGTTCGTCCAGCACGGATTCCGAGACATCAGAGTCTTCCTAGTCGGAGGCAGGACGATCGCGGCTATGCACCGAGTTTCAACGTCTTGGAAGACGAACCTAAGCAGAGGTGCGAAACCTTCTTCTCTGAAGGTGACGGCGGAAATGGAGGACATCGCAATCAAATCCGCAGACATCATCGGATGCGAGATTGCAGGCGTAGACCTCATGGAAAGCCGGGACGGCCTCCTGGTAAATGAAATCAATTCCCAGCCGGGTTGGAGAGGTCTCCAGAGTACAACTTCAGTTGACATTGCAGAGCAGATGGCTGCCTACGTAATCTCCAAGGTCAAGAGATGAGCGGATTGGGCGCCATAGAAAACCGAACGATAGTTAGACTACAACTAGCCAGCAAGCAGCCAGAAACAGTAGATGACGCGATATCTGTGGAGTCTCCGGTCCACGTAATCATAAACGGGCTTCACTGCTTGACCATAATGTGTACTCCAGACAAGCTGGAAGACCTTGTAACCGGCCATTTGCTTTCCGAAGGAATCGTCGATAGACTGGATCAGTTGGCTGAGATCCGCATAGCTGACAACCGGAAGTTTGAAGTGACACTGGCCCCCGAGCTTGATCTTCAAGAGAGACTCAGCCAAGCCACTCCATTCTTTCGGATAGTCACAAGCAGCTGCGGCGCAGGTCTACCTTCACGCTTCGCAAAGCTTTCGGACAGACTCTTACCCCTGAAGGTAACAGGCACAACAGTCTTTGAAGCATCCGCCGTTGAACGTGCAGCGAGCGAGTTGAATCGGGAAACGTCGATCTACCGCAGGACGGGAGGCGTACATGCCGCCTCCATATGCGGTCGCAACGGAAGGTCGGAGCATCTGGCAGAGGATGTTGGCAGACACAACGCCGTTGACAAGGTGATCGGCAGCTGTGCTCGTAGTGGAAAGGAGTTCGAGGAGAGATTTCTCATATCTACTGGAAGGCTTACTGGAGACATGGTCCTGAAAGCCGCCCGTGTTAGGATTCCTGTTGTCGCTTCGATATCGGCCGTCCTGAGTTCAGGCATTGACATCGCAGAGCAAACAAGTGTGACGGCGATCGGCTTTGTAAGGGGACGAAGAATGAATATCTACTCGCACCCTGAACGAATCCGAATCTGATTAGCTCGCCTTGAGCTGCAGCTTCTCCACCACTGCCTTCACTCCTCGATAGGCATGGGAGTGTTCGGGCAACAACATCAGAGGCTTTCCGGATATGTCGAATTCTTGGACAAGAGGATCCTCTGGAATCACAGCTATGCAATCAAGCCCTATGCTCTTGATCGATTGCGCTACAGTAACGCTCAAAGCGTCGGGGACACGATTGGCAACTGCTTGCACAGCTCCAACTCTCGTCTGGAGTTGCCTTGAAAGCTCGAGTATGCGACGGCTAGTCTCTATCGACCTAGTCGACGGATCGGTAGCAATAAGCATGATGTCAACATCTCTGGTTGTTCTTCGACTTAGGTGTTCCAGACCTGCTTCTGCATCCATGACCACGAAGGTGTAGTTGCTTGAAATAGCGTCAACAATCTTTCTGAGCAGGACGTTCACGTAGCAATAGCAGCCGGGGCCTTCCGGCCTTCCCATGGCTAGGAGATCAAACCTACCACTCTCAGTCATAGAGCTCTGGACCATAAACTCAAGGTATGATTCCTTGGACATCTCTGGCGGTAACCTCTCCTTCTCTTCGAGCAATTGCTCTCGAATATCGCCGACAGTTTTCTTGAGAGGAACTCCGAGCACTTGGTTCAGGTTCGAGTTCGGATCCGCATCGATCGCAAGGATAGCTCCACTTGCTCTCTCAAGAAGGGCTCTCACTATCAAAGCAGATATCGTGGTCTTCCCGGTTCCACCTTTGCCTGTTACGACTATCGAGAGTCCCAGAAGATACATCCTTCTGCTTTATGCGAGCCATTTGCAGTTGTCTTGGTAACGGCTACTTTAACCTGCCGTTGCAAAATGAAGATTCTTCCGAACCTCAAACGAGACGGATACTTGCACGGACCAAATGAGGCTCGTGTGAACGTGATACGTTTCGGTAGCAGCGCAGTCGCTCCAAAGGACTGTCGGTAACTTTGGAAAGATGCACACTTATGGTCTACTTTCTCATACAGTTGTTGTCACGCAGATCGCTGACGGGGGTCAGAGCTCTGAGCCCGACTGAGGAACAAAAGTCTATATAGGAAGTCAATTTTGACTCCGAAACGTCTTCATTTGTTGCGTAGGCGAGAAACAATTGTCGAAGAAGGCTTTGCAGCTAAAGGTGGACGAACTAAGGACCGATATTGGCCTCTTCAAGAACCTGGAGATCACAGTTGGACGAGTCTACGAAGAAACATGGTCTGAAAAGATCGGGCCTACGCCTTTCCCATCAGTCACCGACCTGAGAGATTGGGACCTGAAACTTCTAGAGCGTTACAAGCCACTTTACATGCCATTCTGCGATTTGTGTTGTCTGTGCACCATGGGAAAATGCGACTTGACGAAGCAGAAGCGAGGTGCCTGCGGATTAGACATGGCCGGACAGCAGTCTCGAATAGTTCTGATAGCAGCCTGCATAGGAGCTTCCACACATACCGCACATGCAAGGCACCTCGTCGAGCATCTGATAGGGAAATACGGCCGTGACCGTTCGATTGACATGGGCCAGAACGTGCAGGTGGAGGCACCGATCATCAGAACGGTATGCGGCATTAGGCCTAAGGCTCTGGGGGATCTTGAAGATGTCTTGGACTACATCGAATCGCAAATGACCCAGCTTCTTGCGGCAGCTCATACAGGCCAAGAAGCAAGTAACCTCGATTTCGAGTCAAAGGTCTTCCACGCAGGGATGCTTGATCATGTCGCGTTAGAGGTCGCGGACATTGCTCAGATCTCATCGATGGGCCTTCCGAAGGCCGATCCTGACGCTCCTCTAGCGGAGATAGGTTTCGGTGCCGTAGACATCTCAAAACCGACAATCCTAGTGATCGGGCACAACGTCGTTCC
>CAZFRJ010000054.1:0-4860 GCA_964521355.1 uncultured Candidatus Bathyarchaeia archaeon
CAGAAATCCGCAGCTGAAATGGTGCGAGAAATACTTGGAGACATGGTAGGGAATCATTTGAAGCTAAGTGTGAACAAGAAAGCGTTACAGCTAGTCGATGAAGCGATAGAGAGGAAAGAGGAGCTTCGTATCGAGGTTAGCACCGGCCCTCTCGGATGCACCGTTGTCGATGCGGGAATAGGAGCACTAGGAGGGTATGCGGCCGGCAAGTTGACTACCGAAATATGCCTTGGCGGCTATGGTTCCGCCTTGATAACCCCCATGGACTACGGTGGCCTGGTCCTGCCGAGCATCTTTGTTGAGACAGACCTCCCAGCGATTGCAACCTTGGGTTCACAGTTCGCAGGCTGGAACATAAAGGCAAAGGACTATTTCGCCATGGGATCAGGCCCTGCACGAGCATTGTCAAAAAAGCCAAAGGAGATCTATGAGCAGATACAGTACGAAGACCACTGCGACTCTGCTGTCATAGTGCTAGAGGCTGATTCTGTTCCTACTGAGGAAGCTGTCAAATTGGTGGCCACTGAGTGTGACGTTTCCCCGAACAACGTCTACGCAATCGTGGCGTCGACTTCCTCTATTGTCGGATCAATCCAGATAAGTGGAAGAATAGTTGAAATGGGAGTCTTTAAGCTCTCCAGGCTTGGTCTTGACCCGAAGCTCATCAGCCGTGCGTGTGGGTACGCCCCCATAGCCTCAGTACATCCGAAGCCTGCGAAAGCCATGGGAAGAACCAATGACGCACTCTATTGCGGCGGCGTAACATTCTACTCAGTCTCTTACGATAGTGATGATCGTCTAAGAGAGATTGTATCAAGAAGCCCTTCATGTGCTGCCAGCATCTATGGCAGACCGTTCTACGATATATTCAAAGCGGCGGAATCTGATTTCTACAAGATAGATCCGGATCTCTTCGCACCTGCTGTGGTCTCCGTAAGCAATGATAGTACCGGTACGACCTTCAAAGCAGGAAGACTTAACTTGGAAATCCTGAAGCAAAGCATGGGTATTGTTGGTGAATAGGCCGGCTAGTAGAGCACGACCACGTTCTTGCAACTCCTGCTACTTGACCATTCTGGACGCTACCTCTTGGGCCCTTATGGCATCGTCAACAGTGACCTTAGGTTTCTCCTTACCAAGCACGCATTTGATGAAGTGCTCATCTATCTGGTAGTGGCCCCAGACTCTGGTGCCGGTCTCATTGAACTTCCACTCCTGTTTGGCGCCTTCCTCTCCGATCAAGGTTAAGAAGTTGTTCCATTCCGCTTGTAAAGAGAAGGCCTTCCTCCCGAACACCTCAAGCCTGCTTAATCCGGCGTTCGGAGGAACCGTAGAGCCATAGTGTAAGGAAACGACCACACCGTTTGTCATCTTGGCCATCCCCATCGTGTTGTACCCTAACGTCCCTCCATATTCATCCAACCGAGCATAGTTGGTCTTCCATTCCACTTCGGCGTATTCTACATCAAGAAGCCATCTCACTAGATCTATCGACCACACGGACAAAGTGAAGTCTGGAAAACCGCCGCTCCTAGCCTTATCCCATGCCCATGATCCGGCGGGCCACTGTGCCGCTTGGTCCTTTGCTGGAATGAACTCTCTAAACGACACGGCCACGGGGTCTCCAATGGCTTTCGAATCAACGAGTTCCTTTGCCTTAACATAGTTTGGTGTGAAACGAAAGTTGAGGACAGGCATCAAGAGAACTCTCGCCTTCTCGGCAGACTTCGCCAAAGTCTCAACCTCTCTAAGAGTCGAGGCCATAGGCATTTCACACATGACATGCTTACCGTTCTGGATGGCCGCCATCGCAGTATCAAAGTGAAATGGCGTCGGGGTGGCCACTACGATTGCTCGGACTGCTGGGTTTCTTACAAGTTCCATGTAATCGAGGAAGTATTTTACCCCATATTTCTCAGCTAGTGGCCTGACTCTTCTTTCCGTACTTGCTGCCAGGCCTGCGAGCCTGGAGTTAGGTATCTTCCTGAACGCAGGGGCATGGGCCTGCCCGCCAACGAAGCCTACTCCTACGACTCCGACTCCGACCGTCTCATTCGACATAGACATCACACGACTTCACTTTGCCTCCAATTCGCTATTTATGAGTTAGCCGCACCTTTCCTTTCCTTGCTCCAAGAGGAAAACCTAGCAGTGCATGCGGGCACCCTGTTACACCCTGAGAGTTGGGAATCCTCTAACTATGGGTCTGTGATTAGGATCCGGTTCCACGTAAGGCACCATCGCTGTCTCGGGAATGACCTATCGGCACGTCAGATCCCTCTGTGATCGCGGCCCAAGAGAGCACAACGGATGTGGAGCATACCCTAAATAGAGCATACTTCTCCGGGACAATATGCCCTTACAGCGGGTATGAGTGTTTAAGATGTGCGAGTTCAAGGTCTTCAATCAAGGACGGCTCGTAGCACAGGACATAGTGCACGCCAGCACATCAAATGGAGTGCTGATCCTGAAGGATGTTCTGCACTCTCCGATCAGCGTTGGCGAAGCTCTCATCACAGAGATCGATGTCGCCAACGAATCTATGAGGCTGAAGGAAGACCCGCTAATAGGAGAAATGCTGCGATTCCTAGAAACGATTGCCAGCTGCGAGCGATCTGCAAAATACGACAACAGCTTAGAGGAGAGCTGGCAAGAGGTCAAGTCTCGGGGCGACGAGAGGATCCGCGAACTTTGGAGAAGACATGGCGGACCCGAGTAGGAGAAACACTTCACATGAAGATAGCAGTGGCGGGCAAAGGTGGAGTCGGAAAGACAACGATAGCGGGGACTCTGAGCAGACTTCTGGCACGCGACGGTTCTCAAGTTCTTGCGATGGACGCAGATCCCGCCAAGAACCTTGCTTACGCAATCGGGCTTTCTCCAGAAGTCGCCATGAAAATAGTCCCAATCTCGGAGAACGCTGACTTAATTGAACAAAGAACAGGAGCGAGACCAGATGAAGCTTTAGGCTCAGTCTTCAGCCTCACACCCGAGGTGGATGATATCGTAGAAAGGTTTGGCACCAAGGGACCCGATGGAGTCCAGCTGCTGGTCGTGGGAACAGTCAGATCGGGAGGATCAGGATGCATGTGTCCGGCAAACTCCCTTCTCCGTGCCCTCATGAGACATGCGATTCTTCGAAGCAATTTCACCGTCGTGATGGATATGGAGGCGGGGCTTGAGCATCTCGGAAGAGGGACTGTGAAAGGAGTCGATGTGCTCCTGAACATCATTGAGGCCAGTGCCCGGTCGGTTGATGTCTCGCTGAGAATCATGGAGCTGTCGAAGGACTTGGGGCTGAGTCGGGTTCTCTTTGTGGCAAACAAAGTTGCGTCTAGAGAAGAGGAGAGCTTCCTTATGTCAATGCTCGGTTCACACGAAATACGTGTCGCGCATTCGATTCCGCTGGACAAGACACTAGCTGAGGCGGACAGAATGAGAACAGCGCCTATAGACTACGCTCCGATGTCACCGGCAATTCAGCAGATTCTGCGACTAAAGAACGATCTTGTGTCGATCATTCCTCCGCAATCTTAGAAGCACCTATCCGACCCCACTAGGACCTGACGGTGCGCCATGGTGCAGTTCAAATCAGTACTTGCCCCGTTTGTTCACTGAGGGACGCAACATATGAACCCACGAAGCAAAGGAGAACGTGCAGTTCCGCAATACTCAAGAACACGCTTTTGTGAAGATAGGCAGGGCGGCCAGTGAGGTAGCCCGATGAGAAGTTGGTACATTGCACTTGCAGTCTTTCTTGTGCTAGTGGCAGTTGCGCCTACAGGCCGTACGGACACAACAGTGACATCGACGGTCTACGTTACGACGTATACGTATACGACAAGTGTGTCATATACCACAACGACAGCAACCTACAGTCTGACGATCTACACGGTTGAGACTACTTCAACGACCACATCTGTGACTGCTACCTACTCTTCAACCACTTGGGAGAGCATCACGCTGCTTACCACCGCTACGGTTCAATCGACCTCATGGTTCACCGAAACATCATCTACGACCGTAACGGAGGTCTACACATCGACACTTTTCTCGCCGACTGTAACAGTTCCAACAACCAAGGTGACAAGTGCAAGTACGACTGTCTATTCGCCCACGGTGACTCTGACCTCAACTACGTCCGTGGGAACCACAACCTCAATCACGTCGACCCAAGTTACTACGACGACAATCGATTCTCCGACCGTGACCCTGACCTCTACAACGAGAGTTGTGACCACGATCATACCTCCCGAGGCATTTCGTAGGTGTATCATAGCCTCATCTGCACATGGATCAGAGTTCGCCGAGCCAGTACAATCTCTGAGAGAGTTCAGAGATCAACAGATCAAATCCAGCTTTGCCGGCGCTGAATTCTTGAAGACCTTCGAAAGATTCTACTACTCGTTCAGTCCGGCTGTTGCGTCAGCCGTCGCTTCATCGCAGCCAATGGCAACCATTGTGCGTCTGGTCCTGTATCCTTTATTGAGCATCCTCCAAGCGTCATCAGCCGTTTTCCGTGTTATTGACTTGGTTCCAGAAATAGGAACGGTCGTGGTAGGAGTATTCAGTAGCGCCCTGCTTGGAGTCATATATATTACTCCGTCGGCCTTGGGCGCTCAGTATTTTCTCAAGAGAAGGAGAAGGATCAACAGGTCTGCAAAATCTGTTCTGGCGGGATTTTGCGGGAACGAACACAATCAGCGTTTGGTTGGTGTGTCAGAATGAGGAAGTCATTGATTGGGGCGGCATTGGCAGGTATTGTTATCTGGCTCAGTCTCAATGGGTCGTTATATTTCGAGGGCGGTCGCGTCAACATGATTGCTTTTGGCAATTCTGTTACTACAGTGGTCACTGAAA
>CAZFRJ010000055.1:0-4654 GCA_964521355.1 uncultured Candidatus Bathyarchaeia archaeon
GAAGTACAGTTTCCTCAGCCAGCTCCGGCCGACTATGCTCTGGCATCTCGATTGTATACGCATCCGGAGGTTGCAGCTAGGCTTAGGCTTATGCGCAGTCTCATTCAGAGCCACAAGTCGGTCCTGCTTTTCACCAACACCCGTGCCATCGCAGAAGTCCTAGCCAGCAGGTTCAAAGTCTGGGATGTCGACTTCCCGGTTTCTATTCACCACGGCTCACTGTCGAAGCCTTCAAGGATAACTGCGGAAAGGGGACTCAAGGAAGGAGGACTGAAGGGGCTAGTATGTACTTCTTCCCTTGAACTTGGAATCGATGTTGGGAGAATCGACTTCGTCATACAGTACATGAGCCCTAGACAGGTAACTCGCCTCATACAGCGCGTCGGCCGAAGTGGACATAGCTTGGGCCGAATGGCTGACGGCGTCATTATGTCAATGGATTCAGACGACACCTTGGAAGCTTTGGCAATTGCGAGAAGAACCTACGAAGAGACTTTAGAACCAGTCTCCATACCTGAAAAGCCCTTTGACGCCCTGACACATCAGATTGCTGGCCTGCTGACTCAACAACGCAGATGGTACTTCAACGAAATCCTGGATCTGTTCACCAAGGCGTACCCTTACCGAAACCTTACAGAGGACGACCTCAAGCAGGTGCTGACCTATATGCACGCGAGATATCCTCGCTTAGCTTGGGTATCATTCCAAGATAAGGTAGTGCTCAGGCCACAGAGAATCAAAGACATGTATGAGTACTACTTCAACAAACTCTCCATGATCCCAGATGAAAAACAATACCTCATAATCGACGACTCAACCGATACTCCCGTCGGAGTATTGGATGAGGCCTTTGTGGCCGAATACGGAGTACCAGATACCAAGTTCATCGTGAGAGGAAGCCCTTGGAAAATCCTCAGAGTTCGAGGTGACAAGATTCACGTAAGACCGATCTCGGACCCGTCAGGCGCGATACCGAGCTGGGTCGGAGAAGAAATACCTGTCCCGTTCGAAGTGGCTCAAGAGGTCGGCCGGATAAGAGGACTTGCAGCAGAAAAATACCAGACGAAGGCAAAGAGGAGACAAGTAGCGGAGGAGTTTTCGAGCGCTTATCCGGCTAGCCCTGAAACAATCGAGCGCGCACTTCAGGAGGTTTTCGACCAAGTTGACAGGGGAATCCCTGTACCTTCGAATAGCTTGATCACAATCGAGGAATGGGAAGACTACGTAATCATCAATGCTAACTTTGGGACGCTGGTTAATCGTACTTTGGCACGTCTCTTGGGCCATGTCTTGTCAGAGGAGACAGGTTACACAGTTGGGGTTCAACAAGATGCCTATCGTATTGTTCTCCAGACTACTGGCGCGATCACACCTCAGGGTATTTCAGAACTTCTCAGAAGTCTAGGCGAACGAGACATTGGGACGGAACTCAGGAAGGCCTTGATGAAGACGGGCCTCTTCAAGAGGAGGCTGGTGCACGTCGCAAGAAGGTTTGGTGCGATATCTCGAAAGGTGGATTTTGGCAGCCTACGGCTAGACCAGTTAATGAAAACCTTGGAGGGCACCGTCGTAGTAGAAGAATCATTGAAGGAGACACTTGAGAAGGATTCAGATCTACCGAACATGATGAAGATACTGAAAGACATTCGTGAAGGTGTCATTCAGGTTCAACCAATCGGCAGCAAGGGCGAGGCGACTCCGATTACTCGTATTGGGATAGAAAGAATCAGTAGAAGAACAGATCTCATTCCTCCTGAAAAGATGAAGCGAATTCTCATCGAGTCCACACGAGTCAGAATAATGAACGAGGCGAGAACATTCATTTGCACATCGTGCTTGCAGCACGTGGAGATGAAACAGCTGAAGGATCTCACCCTCAGGCCGAGGTGCCCCAAGTGCAAGTCTAGAGCAATCGGGATGCTTCCCATCTCTGAGGATGAAGCATTGGCCTTAGCAAGAAAGAAAGGCCGAAGCCTCTCTGTAAGAGATCGAGAAACGCTCGAGCTGGCAAAAGAAACTGGGGGCCTGATAGAAAAGTATGGAAGAGTTGCAGCCTACGTCCTGGCTGGTCGCAGAGTAGACCCTATCGAAGCTGAAATCGTTCTGGAACGAGAGAGACATATTTGCGACCGGCTCTTCGAGCTGATCATGGAAGCCGAGAGAAACGCATTGAGAGACAGATTTCTCTAGGATACGTGAAAAGAAGGAGTTGAGGCCTTCCCCGGTCTAGGCCGCTACTGTGAGTTTCTCTATCATGATAGTCGGAGAGATTAGCGCCATTCCCGGACCCATCGTCACCTGCCTTGTATTTGCAGCTGCAAGCCGAATCTGCCTGAGGATGCTCGGCATGTTTCCTCCGATCATGGCCTGCTTGACAGGGAATGTCAAATCCCCATTCTCTATTCTGAAGACACAGTCCAGCGCAAGAGAGAAGTCGCCGCTTTGAACGTTTGAAGTATGGGCCCCGATGAATCCTCTGACCAAGATTCCGTTCCTGACCTCCCGGATTAGGTCGTCTCTTCCTCCCTTCCCCGGTTTCAGAACCAGATTGTGTGGGCCTATGATTGGTTCAAGGGCGTACTCTGATCTCGTCCCGAACATGATGTATCTCATGGAGTTCCCCGTATTCTCAATGCCCTCCTTATTGGCTGTGTACGAGTTGTGCAGGAAGGTGCGGAGGATTCCTCTCTCAACCACAGGCCTCTGGTGGGTCGGACATCCTTCAGAGTCGAAGGGCTTTGAGCCCAGCGCCTTTGGAACAGTCGGATCATCCATCAACGTGACATTTCCTGAAGCAATCTCAGATCCGATCTTCCCAGTCAATGGGGACTGGTTCCTCTGCACTAGGTCTGCCCTGACCTGCTGGACAAGAGTGTTCATGAAGAGATCTGCCAGTCCGTCCTGATCAACGACGACATCGTAGGTTCCCGGTTCGAGGGGTCTTGGGTTCAGCTGCCTCACTGCAGTCTCAGCGGCGTAGCCTGCCGCCGCGACGAGCTTCTCACTCTCGTAGTGGGTTGAGGAGTGTGTTTCCCAGCCGACACCTACAGATCCTCCAGATTCAGTCACCACATACATATGACCATCAAACGCAGTCGACTTATAGCTGCCTGAGACTCCCAACGAGTTGGCGATTGAGGTTTCTCCAAAGCCTACATGCACACTGCCACTAACCGTGGAGACTCTTGAATCCTTGCAGGCTTTCTCCAACATCGACCTTCCAATTTCGATCAGGTCGGATGGATCAGTTCTAGGAATTCTCTTATCGAATATGTTTGGGACTTTTGAGGTTCTTGCCTTCTCTTGGAAGGATTTGAGGTCCTTGTCGGCACGTTTCACTTTGGCTGTTGTGACCGCCTTCTCCACCGCCTCGGTCACGGTGGTTCTTGAGAAGTCTGTCACATAGCTGAACCCAGTTGAGGCTCCATCATCTTTCTTGACTAGGACTCTTATGCCCATTCCGCGATCTCGCTTCACTTGACCAAGCTTTACCTGCTTCTTCTCGATTAAGATGTTCATGCCTACCTCGTCGGTCTTGAATACTTCCGCCTGAGTGGCGCCCAGTCTGATGCATCTTTTGATTGCAGAGTCTAGGGTTTCGCTCACGCTATTTCCCTCCTACGACAGCGTTCTTGATTCTTATGTGCGGGCTTCCCATTCCGGTTGCAACAACCTGTCCCGCCTTGCCACATAACCCTATGTTCATCTGGAAGTCGTTAGCCAATCCGTCGATATTCACAAGTGTTTCCAAGGTCAATCCTGAAAGTGAGACATCGCTCAACGGTTTTGTCAGCTGGCCGTTCTCAATCAAGACTCCTTCCTCAGCACTGAACTGAAATGTTCCTTTAGTTGTGTCCACTTGTCCTCCACGGGATCCCTTCAAGTATACTCCGGCGTCTACACCCTCAAGGAGTTCCTCAAAGCTGTGACCACCGGCGGTTAAGTAAGTGTTGCTCATTCTGACCACCGGCCGATACGCAAAGGATTGAGCCCGGGCTCCTCCATTAGGATCTAGGTTCAACTCGGCAGCGGTCTCTCTGTTCAGAATGTATCCTCTCAGGAAGCCTCTTTCTATGATGAGACGCTTTTTTGTAGGCACTCCCTCCGAATCATATTGGGAGCTGCCCCATCCATCGGGATATGTAGAATCGTCATACATTGTGACTAAGTCGGATCCCACTCTTTGGCCAACCTTGTCCTTCAGCACGGATTCTCCGGTTATGACATGATCTGCTTCGGATGCATGGCCGACAGCTTCATGCGCAAACACTCCTGCCAGCTTTTGGTCAGCTATCACGGTGAACCTTCCGCTCGGAACAGGAACAGCCCTAAGCAGTTTGACTGCCTTCTCAGCTGCTCTTCTTGCCAGCCCAAGTGGATCTATCTTTTGGAATAGCTCGAATCCAGCTTGCATTCCGTTCCTTTCCCTAATGGTCCCTACCTTTGCTCCCTCTCTTGCGACTGCGACAATGACTATGCTTCCTCGGCTAGGCCTTCCGGTCAAGCGTGCCCCCTCACTTGTTGCAAGGCAGGTCTCTCCACTAGAATCACTGTAGGTCACAGTGACGCTTGCGATTCGCTTGTCAACCTTTGTCGCCTCTTCGGAAGTCTGCAAGGCAAGCTTCATCTTCCGGTCTATGGGCACTGACTCCAT
>CAZFRJ010000056.1:0-4630 GCA_964521355.1 uncultured Candidatus Bathyarchaeia archaeon
TCATGCCTCTCGATCGAAGAAGAACGAGATACGACATCTATGCAGACATCTTGGGGATGATTGCTAAGAGGGGCCTATGCTCTTTGACGAGGATCTCCTATGGAGCCAACATGCCGGTTGACCGAGCTAAGAAGATCTTGGGTTTTCTCGCTTCCCATGGCTTTGTTAGAGAACACATCTCTGGCGATGTCAAGAAGTACGGAGTAACGAGGTGGGGCTTGGAATTCCTTGAAACTTACAAGCGGATGCGCAGATTCTTCGCTGCTCTCGAAGAAGAGTCTAGTAACGAATTGTGACTACTTGAAGTGAGTCGCCCTTTATTAGGCGGACGGCCTCACGCGGTTGCAAGTGACTGATCAATGAGTGAGAAGATTTCTGTGCCTAGAGGAGGGACAGTTGCATTGGAGAGCGTCCAAGGCGACCTGAGAATAGGCGAGGATGCGACTGTGAATGGAAAAGGAAGCCCACCCAAACTGACCGTTGCTGGGTCGGTATACTGTGAAGGTGACGATGTCTTTGACTGTTCGCTTTCGGCGGAAAGCCTTGAGGCGGAAGGAGATGTGACGATCCACGGAGACTTGGACATCAAGGATAGCGTGTCTGTCGAAGATGGCCGTCTTGAAGTGCGGGGAAGTATGAGCGCGAAGGAGGTTGATGTCGACAAGGCGTTAATCGTAGATAAGGACTTGACGGGGGAGGAAGTGGAAGTTGGTGGACATCTCAGGGCTGATGGGAATGTGAAGATTCAGGAAATAGATGTTGGTGGAAGCTTTGAAGCCAAAGGAGAAGTCGAGGCGCACGAGATAGATGTAGGCGGAAGCCTCTCAATAGACTCAAAGACGAACATCCAACATTTGGACGTAGGGGGCAAGGCAACAGTGGCAGGCGGAAAGATCCACGAAATAGATGTGGGTGGAAGCTTCGAGTCAAAGGCTCCTCTAGAGTTTGAAGAGATAGATGTCGGAGGGATCGTTAGGCTTGCGGATGGAAACAAGGGTGGAAGAGTGAAGGTGGGAGGCTCGTTCAGGGTCGATGGAGACTTGCAGTTTGAGGAGATAGACGTGGGTGGGAAGGTCGAGATCTCTGGTTCAGGAGAGGGGGGCGAAATGACCGTAGGAGGAAAGGCAGAGATCGGCGGATCCCTGAACCTTTCTGAGAATCTAGAAGTTGGTGGCAGAATTGAAATTGACGGCGAAATTTCGGCAAAGAACATTGAGGTTGGTGGGACATTGCGCTCCAGAAAAGCTACGGCTCAGGAGCGTGTAGAAGTTGGCGGTTCGATAGCTACAACTGAAGGGGTTGCTGCGCGCCTCGTTGAGATTGGAAAGAAGGGAGAGGCCCGTGGGCCGATAAGGGCTGACGAGGTGATAATCGGCAAGGACGCGCGTGTGGAGACAATCTACGGAAAGAAGATTCTACTCCGCACTGGAGCGTTGGCGGAGAACATTTACGGTGAAGACATCTCAGTCGAATCTGATTGTCGCGTAAGGGGCGAGACGCAGTACACGAATGAGCTGAAGGTTAATGGAAGTGTTTCATTTGGGCAACCGCCAATGAAAATCGACAAACTTCCCTAATGCCCGTCTCGTTCCTGACATGATATTATGGGCATCCTCCTCTGGCGACCACAGCTTCTCGTACACTGGATAGAACCGCGTGCATCAACGGAGAACCTTGAATAGGATGTATGAACCATACAATCGATCAGAGGAGCTGTGAATCCATGCCGTACTGCCCGAGATGTGGAGTTCAGCTAGATACTGTGGGAGCGAGGTTCTGTCGGATCTGTGGGACGAGTTTGGTGGCTCCTGTATCGATGATTCCTGCGGTAGAGTTGATCTATGTGCCTTCTCCGGCCCCATCATATGCTCATAGGATCTACTATGAACCTCAGATGCTCGCCCCTATGCGCATGAAAAACACAACCATCGCAGCTGCAAGCAGCATCTTGTTCCCGGGGACAGGACAGATCTACACGGGAAGAGCACTCAGAGGTCTCGGCACTTTGGCGCTTCTTGCGCTCATCGGGCTTACGGGTTACATCGTGTTCAGGGAGCTGGGCCTGTGGCTTGTACTTCCCTCGCTTCTGGGAATATTCGCATGGCAGGTTTATGATGCATACCATCTAGCCGGCAAGTACAATGAGTACGTTAGAATCTATTCAAGGCCGCCTTGGTAGATCACTGTTACGTCAACTCGTTATGACATCGGTCGCGTGTTTTCTCTGTTTCACCATACTTCCTGCAGCAATCGAAGCGCATTTGCGCCTATGATTTTCGCGATCTCTTGGTCTGAGTATCCGTGTCTTATCATCCATCTTGCAATGTTCTGCAGGCACTCCGTAGGGTTCTCCAATCCTTTGACATACTCTGGAAGAGATGCAAGATCCATTCTCATTCCTAGGACGGTGTCTTCAGCGGTTCCTTCTCGGCTGTGGTGCCCGAAGCCTTGTGTCTTGTTCTTCTCGGCCATCGCTTTGTAGAGTCCTATGTGATCTCCGTAGAGCGTGTCCGGGCCGCAGCCCACATGATCTATGCCCATAATCTTGATGCAGTATTCGACCTGCTCCATGTACGCCTCTAGGTTGCTGACTGGGTTCTTTTCGGTTCTGACTACGGCTCCTGCCATCTCTACGCCTAAGACTCCGTGTCTCTCGGCTAGGGCTTGCAGGACCTCGTCGGGTTTCATTCTCTTGGTTGGCGTCAATGTTCTTGATCCGCAGTGTGAGATGACTATGGGTTTCTTGCTCAGCTCGATCACGTCCATGGCGGTTTTGTCACTAGAATGCGACACATCGATGAGCATGCCAACCTTGTTCATACGCACAACGGCACTGTAGCCCAAGTCGCTTAACCCTCCATCGTTCCTCTCCCTAAGCCCCGAGCCCAGCATGTTCGATTCGCTGTAGGTGATTCCTGCTGATCTGACTCCAAGCCCGTAGAGAATATCGATCCTGTCAACCTCGTTCTCGATGCAGCTGAGGCTCTCAAGAACTGCAACCCACGCCAATCTACCTGTCCCGTGCGCGTGGGTTACATCGTCAACGCCCTTGCAGTGGACGACGAAATCTTGATGGGCGATGTCGCAGAGCCTCATACCCAAGTCGTGTATCACGTCGGTCCATTTCCAACCGCTCTTCGAGGTGATGTCGCTGCTGCCATCCATCATATTGTCGAAGACACAGTCAAGTCCTGATTTGCTCAAAGCCTCGTAGGCCATGAACTGTCTCCCCTCGTTTCTTCTCATGGCATAGATGTCTTCAGGATAGGCTACAGGATGCTCGTGCAGGTCCACCAAGACGTTCTTCTCAACGATACTTTCGAAGCGCTCTTCCTCAGTCTTCGACAACGGAAAGGTGTAAGACCAATCCTTCCTGATCTCATCTCTCAGCTTGACTTCAGCGTAGTCTATCTTCGGCTCAAGATATCGGTACGCCCTGTAACCAGAGTAACTCTTGTTTCTGCCCATTATGATCACGCCGTTACCTCGGGTCATATCTCTAAAATAGTTTGCGAGGGAACGTCGCTTCACAATTGATAACGGACCAACTAGGACACACAAATAGATTCTAAACTACGTGGACAAGCAATATTGGTTCTGTCTGGATGATCCAGGCAGGGTCAAGAAATGCCGGAAGAGATTGTCTCCAAGATTGATGATGCCTACACCATCAAGCGACTCGAAGAGATGATTGGCATCAAATCCGTGGTAGGCGAAGAAGAAGCGCTGGCAGGATATCTGCACAGCGAGTTGGACGCACTTGGTTTCAGGTCTGAGATGGTTGAAGTTGAGCCTGGCAGGCCCAACGTCTACGGTCAGATATCGGGCGAACGCCCGGGCCCGCGACTGATGTTCAACGGTCACACAGATACTGTCCCAGTCTGCGAAGGATGGAGTTCAGATCCATTCAAACCTGTCGCCAAGAACGGACGGATGTACGGCCTCGGATCTTGCGACATGAAAGGAGGTTTTGCCTGTGCCTTGACGGCGCTGAAGGCGTTTGTAGATTCTGGCTTCAGGTTCAAAGGAGAACTGCTGTTCTCAGGAGTGATCGACGAAGAGGCCTACTCTAAGGGAGCGAGAGCAATGCTCGATTCAAAGTACGGAAAATGCGATGCCATTGTGCTCTGCGAGCCTTATTCCGGCGACCAGAGCAAGCCGATCCCTCTCGGGATCACTGGCAAGGTTCTGTATGATGTCATAGTGAAAGGCCATGCCGCTCATGGTTTTAGCCCGCATCTAGGCGTAAACGCCATCGACGACGCTGCGCGCATAGTAACATCTTTGGATAAACTGAGAATGCGGAGACACGAGAAATTCGGGCAGGGCAATTTCTGCACTCTGAAGATAGATGGAGGATACGGGACCTACTCAGTCGTCGTTCCCGACCGCTGCAGATTCGAAGTGAACCGGCTCATTGTGCCCGGTGAATCAGTTCAGAGTGCTGTAGAAGACCTCAGGTCACTCGTGATGTCCCTAGATCTGAAATCGCAGGCTGAAGTTGAAACGAAACCCCCTCGATACGAACCCTTCGTGATGAATGAGAATGAACCCATCATGACGGTCTTTCATGAGGTATACAGAGAGGTATGTGGAACCGACCCTGTTTACGGATACGCTTCAGGCGTAA
>CAZFRJ010000057.1:0-4576 GCA_964521355.1 uncultured Candidatus Bathyarchaeia archaeon
CTCGCATAGGTCAGGAGGAAGCGAAGTTTCTTGAGAAGATCCTCTCGTATCTGGAAACTCCGCAGTACCTGAGAAAAAGGATGTTTCCCTTGTCCTCCGAGATGCGATATGTCGGAGTCTTGCCTCCTCTCAGAACTCCACATCATCCGGTCGAGACGACCGGCCAGTTCGGGTCAACTGCCTACCGGGAGGGATTAGTTCTCAGTTCGGATGGAAAATCTGCGACTGTAGATGTAGGGCGCCCGCGGCCTGTCATAGTCAAAGGGCGTATTCCTCAGGCGGGAAGTAGAGTCACACTCAAGATTGAGAAGACCCCCGACGGAGAAAGACTCTCGGTGATCACAAGAGATGATGTCCCTATCTACTGGGGATACAGGGTCACTTCGTCTGAAAGCACCCTCGGAGAGACTGTGAAGCGTCGCAGCGATGAACTAGTAATCATGACCTCGAAGTATGGCGGGACGATCCTTGAAGAGCTGACCAATCTGAGGAGAAAGCTGAAGGCAGCTTCAAGGTTGATCGTTGTGTTCGGTTCGCCTAGGGAAGGTGTTAGAGAGATTCTCGCAAGGGAGAGGCTGAGGCCAGAAGATCTTTCTGACCTTGTCTTGAACACCATTCCTCTCCAAGGTACTGAAACCGTGAGAACAGAGGAAGCCGTTTACGCTACCCTGGCGATACTTAACATTGTCGAGGCTGAGATGGAGATAAACTCCAGAGACAGCTTCGACTGGGATTGGCATAGAAGCGAGGTGGAGAAACGTGTGTGAACTTGACGACGCACAGAAGATCCGCGAAGTCGATAGCCACAACATGCTCGAGAAGATAGACCGAATGCCTGAATACGTGATTGAAGCTTTGGCGGACTTGAAGGAAGCGCCGTTTCCACAAGGCCTTGATAGAGTTGAGAATGCGGTTCTTTTTGGCGTGGGAACTTCGGCGATCGCTGCAGAAGTCGCTTTGAATTGGCTCGACGAGTATGCAAAGATTCCCATGACGCTGATTCGGGACAGCCGATTGCCCGCCTTTGCTGACTCGAAGACGCTGGTTCTGGCGATAAGCTACAGCGGAGAAACGCAGGAGACTCTCGATGCTCTCGTCAATGCTTTTCGGCGAAAATGTCAGGTCTTGACAATTTCCTCGGGTGGAAAGATGAAGGAGATTTCTGAAAGGCTTCGGATACGCCATGTTGAAGTAAAGAAAGGATTCGAGCCGAGATCTGCCTTTCCTTTCCTATTCGTGCCCACTTCACTTGTGCTTGCTCCTATTGTACGTCAGATGGACGTGAGGAGAGATCTTCGAGAGGCCGCCCAGTCCCTTCAAAACCTGAGAGAAACGATAGGTTGGAATGTTCCTTGCAACAGTAATCCGGCCAAACAACTTGCTCTCAAGATGGCCAAAACGATTCCAGTGGTCTACGCTTTTCGCAGAAACGGAGGGCTGGCAAGAAGAATGAAGAATCAGTTGAACGAGAACTGTAAGATGCCAGCGATGTTTAACCTTCTTCCCGAGTGTTGCCACAACGAGTTTGAAGCGTGGCGAAAGAGCGGAGAAGACAAGCGGGAGTTCTCTTTCATATTCCTGAGGCCGGACGAGAACGAGGAGGAAAGCGCGAGAATCGATGAGGCAAAAAAGATCTTGATTGAAACTGGGATGACAAGGGTTTATGAAGTGAGCGGAGCTGGAGAGACAAGAGTGTCGCGACTACTCTCCATCGTTTATTTGACAGACTATGTCACCTTCTATCTCTCTGTTCTGAGGAATATTGACCCAACTCCGTGGGAAAGAGTCCAAGAACTCAAGAAGAGAGTGTTGCAGAGAACACGTTTCGAAGAAAGATTGAGGGACGAAATGATGAGAATATGCTCGTAGGTCCTCTTGTCAAGCCCTTGTTGCCAAGTGACGGTTGATAGCAGAGAAGGCTTCCTCTGGCGAGTTGATCATTAAGACGAGCTTCTCGAACGGGCACATTCCCGTCCCATGTCGATCCAGTATGTTTGGAACAAGCGTTTCGTGTTCAAAGGGTACGGAGAATTTCTTCAACACTTCTGAGCCTAGTTCGCTCATGACGCATCCGTACACCATTGACGCTTTAGCGTAGACACAGAGAAGGGCTGCAGCCTTTCCAACAACCTTGTCAGCAACAGATGCCCCCGCCAATGACGGCCCGAGTTCTCTTATGGCCTCGATCAGGCTTCTGACACCTGGCGCTCGGCTGGTGAACATTGTCTTCCCAAGTTTGACGATTACTACACTCAGAGCTTCAGCGGCTAACTTCTTCTTTGCCAGGTCGATGTCTTGCAATGAAGCGTCTGTTGTGAAAGACGCATTCCTATTGGGGATGGCCATTTGCTCAGAAGACCTTGACTTTATCCTTTCGTGCATCCTATCGGGATCAGTCTAGCCACTTTCGTTGCAATCCCGAGCTCATGACTGACCTCTGCAACTCTGTCTACGTCTTTGTATGCGCCTGGCGCTTCTTCGCTGATCACAGCCATGCTTGCGGCCCTCACCAATATCCCCCTCTGCTCCAGACTTCGCTTGACGTCGTTCCCCCAGAACTTCCTCTTCGCAGCAGCTCTGCTCATGAAACGGCCTGCTCCATGAGCGGTCGAGGCGAAGCTGAGTTCCATCCCACGCGGCGTCCCGACTAGAACCCATGAGCTTGTTCCCATGCTACCAGGAATAAGCACGGGCTGACCCACAGCCTTGTAGTCCGTGGGAAGTTCCCGATGCTCCGGAGGAAATGCTCTCGTGGCCCCCTTTCTGTGCACATAGACCTTCACTTCTTTCCCGTCAACTGCGTGATCTTCGATCTTGGCAATGTTGTGGGCGACATCGTAGATAAGACGCATGTCAATTGATTCGGCTGGCTTGCCGAGGACCTTTTCGAATGCCTCCCTCGTCCAGTGGGTGATCATCTGTCGGTTAGCCCAAGCGAAGTTGCAGGCCGCTGACATGGCTGCAAAGTACTCTTCTGCCTCGTTGCTCTTGGAGGGGGCGCAAGCGAGCTCCCTGTCGGGCAATTTGACGCCATACTTGTGCACGGCATGCTCCATAACTCGCAGGTAGTCGCTGCATACCTGATGCCCGAAGCCCCGACTGCCAGTGTGAATGAGCACAAGTACTTGTCCTTGGCTTTCTATGCCGAATCTCTTCGCTACGTCCGGGTTGAAGATCTTGTCAACCGTTTCGATCTCCAGGAAGTGGTTTCCGCTACCCAGACTTCCCAATTGAGTGCAACCCCTATTCTTGGCTGTTGATGAGACCTTGGAAGGATCAGCAGACTGCATGCAGCCGTTCTCTTCGCAGTGCCCACCGTCCTCGGCCCATCCGTAGCCCCTCCCAATGGCCCATTTTACGCCGTCTGACACAACCTTGTCGAGTTCTGTCGGACTGACACGGATCTTTCCACGACTACCTAGACCAGAGGGAATATAGTTGAAGAGAGTCTCCAGAATTGCTGCAAGCTTGGGGCGAACATCCTTCTCCATGAGATTCGTCCTGAGAAGCCTCACGCCGCAGTTTATGTCGTAGCCGACGCCTCCTGGGCTGATGGAGCCTTCGTTGTAGTCTGTTGCGGCTACTCCTCCGATTGGAAAGCCATATCCTTCGTGACCGTCTGGAAGCGTGATTGACCACTCGTATATTCCGGGCAGGTGGGCGACGTTGGCGCATTGCTGGATTGTTAGGTCGCTTTTCATCTTCTCAAGGAGGGTTTCGTCGGCATATATCCTTCCGGGGACGCGCATTCCGGACTGATACGATTGAGGTATCTCCCATGTGTATGGAGCTACCGGTCTGATTGGCACTCTGTCGGATTTTCCTCTGAAGGCTTCGGCTTCTCCCATTTGCACTTCCTCGCCAAACTTTCTGTTTAGATGTGGACTGCATGAATTTAAGCTTCATTTGCCCCTAGACCAATAAAGCAGAAAGGAAAGAATGCTAGGAAGATGAGGCGACGCACTTTGCGTATCAAGATAATCAGAAGACTAAGCCTTGAAGAAATCCGGAGACGACTCAAGATGCACGAGGCAAGTAGCGGCATGCCGTTTTCGGAGTTTGAAAGAAGATTCATCGAGAGAAAAGTGGATCCAGGCCTTTTCGGAGAATACGTAGAATGGGCGAGCCTTGTGCATGCGTACGAGGCCTACGTGGAAGGCGGAGAGCTTGACTATACCGTCGAGGAAGTGCGTGAAGCCAAGACGGATGAATTGCGGAGAATGTTAACGATCAAGCGGCTTGAACTCTTGGGAGTGGTTGCGACATCCCATGTCGAATCGATCAATGATGTCGCAAGAAAGGTGGGAAGAAATGTGAAGAACGTCTACAATGATTTGAAGGCCTTGGAGAGAATGGGATTTCTCCATTTTCGAAGAGTAGGAAAAAGGAACCTGATCCCGGAAAGCCTGATTGAAGAGATCTCGGTCATCATTCAGTAGGACAGAGGCTGCCCTAGTCCCAGATGAGGTTCACTCAAAGATCTAGAATGAACTTCACGACGTAGCCGTCATCCTTCCGGCTTATCTCCATCTGGTGATAGGTTACGGCCTTGACTTCCACCTTTGACACATGTTTA
>CAZFRJ010000058.1:0-4562 GCA_964521355.1 uncultured Candidatus Bathyarchaeia archaeon
AAGGAAGTTGATGCTGCCGCCACGATATTATCAGAATCATCATAGATTCTTATCCGCATTGACGAGTTGCAGGGAATGCCTTTGAACATTCCTTCTGTCCTGAACGCTATTGTCAGATTGAATGTTGCCCCTGCCATGACTTGTATGTTTGAGTCTGCCTGTGAGCCGATCCTGGGCACTGCTACTGAAACCTTGCCAAGGTCACCCAAAACGTGCACGCCGTCCTGTACGTAGCCGTAGGTCCAAGCAGTCAGCGAGTAGACGCCAGGATAGAGCGCGACATTAGATCGGAAGTCCGTTGAACGATAGGATCTGAAGGAGAAAAGGAAGCCTATACGAAGCACATTGTCAACGAACAGGTTTGTAGCCATATCTTGGGTGGGTGCCAGTGATGTTGGATTGCGCAAGGCTGGTCCGTACCTTTCCAAGACCACAGAGCCGTTGGTCTTGAGATACGATGCTCCCACACCAAACTTCGATCTCCAATTGGGCCACGGGATCGCGTTGAACTGTGAGTTGGTTCTTGGAAGGCTCCAGCTTGAAGCCGTATGATTCCAGAAGTACACTACGTCAATGAAGGATTTGGATGCTACGTCGTAGATCAGGGTCGAGACCTCGGTGTTGTTCCATGTCCAGTTTCGCTGGCTTCTAGGAATCTGCCAATCGACCGACCTCACTGTCACGTTGATGCCACCACCTCGATACATGTGGAGGCTGATCGACGAGTTCGAGTAAAGAGTGACCATACTTACGGGAGCCACATCAAGATCCAGAAGACTATCTCCCGGCGGAGAGGCTTGTATGTAGCCTCTCAGGTATGTCCTTATCGTGTGCGTTCCCGGAGATATTCCATAGTCCCTCAATCCGCGATATCTTAGGAGGAAGTATTTTGTTCCGGAACGTGGGTCAGGAGGAGGGATCACTCCTGCCATCCCTAGTCCTGTGAGCGAGAGCGTTACGGAAGATGAGGAGCTTGATGCGCTAGTGAAGTTGAATGCCGAAAGTTGACCAAGGTGGTCGAATGCTTCAGCGACCAGGTATCTTCTCGCATCAGGCCCTCCAATGGGTGAACTCTGACTCGTTCCAGGGGAATCGTGGAAGTGCACCGTGACTCTAACTACTCCAGACCTATAGACATCAATTGGAACAAACACACCTGCATCGTGCTCAATTGATGATATCTTGAACGACCAATCCTTGAACCGCATTCCGTCTGAAGTGGTTTGAACGTACCCGTGAACGTAGGCCCTTACGAAATACTCTTGAGGTTGCAGCCCGTCTACCCATGTGGCGAAGATCTGTGGGACCATTCCGTTAAGCTTGGCAGGAGTTCCATAGAATTCTTGAACTCCGAACTGAAAGACGAAACTTGTGCCCGTAGAGCCGAGGCCGCTTATGGGGTCAACTGTGCCTCGTGGAGAAACCCACCATGTCTGGGCCGGTCCCACTCCGTTGAATACGCCGTATGGATCCTTGGGAGTGGCGTACGGGTAGTAGCCCACTGGTCCCTCCCATGGAAAAGCAACGAGCTTCGGACGATTCGGCGCCTTCAGCTGGCTACCTTCGAATATGGTGTTGCCGATAACGTACGACGTAAACGGAGCATGCGTCAGATTAATCGGAGAGAAAGCAATCACACTGCTTTCCTTATAGTCGTCGCTGTCGTAGATTATGATACTTATCGGAAATTCGCCGTGCCAGTCTGAACTCGAACCGAAAGACTTGGCGAACACCTCGCCTCTGACTTGCGTTCCAGGCTTGAGGTAGAGGTCTAGCGCCAAGGATTGTCCTCTTTCTATGCGAATTCCCGCAGCGACCTTCCGTTCGGGAAAACCAGCTGCGCTTGCATAGATGTCGTAGACACCCGGAGCTACCCCCTCCACCTCGTAGTGTCCTCTCGATGAGGCATTGAAGTATCCACGTGCCTCAGCTGCTCTGCGAAGCGTTCGGCCGGTTGCAGGATCAATCGCCAATCCTGACACTCTCACTCTTCCGGCAAGCCACAGCGGCGTACCGTAGAGTGCTTGGCTGGTTCCACCATACCGAATCGTTCCATAGACGATCCCGGGATCAATGTCGCCTTTGACGAGCATAACCGGCCAATTCTCAGCTGGCATTGTGCTATCCATGAGGCTACCGGGGTTGTCTTGACTTCTCACCGGGTAGTGGTCATCGAGGAAGATTTTGAAGAAGTATCTCCCCGCTACCACAGGTGCCTTCATCTGGTTAATCCGAACATAGTACCAATAATCATGTCCTTGCGCGAATCTTATTCCCGGCCCGGTTGCGACGACACGTATCATCCACCAGTTGGGGCCGAATGGGTCAAGAGGACCAGCTTTTGTTGCAAAGATGTTTCCGTAGTTGTCAGTAATGGTTGTGACTATGTTTGTCGTCTCTCCCAGCTCCCAATTTACTCCGACAGGTTCAAAACCGTCCTGCTCTAACAATCCGGCCTTGTTCTTCAATGGGGCCGGAATGCATATCGTCACTGACCCATACCTGAAGATCGCGTTGGGAAACGCGTCTGGTTTCGAGAAGTTCAGCCCGATGACTATGTCCCCAATGACATCTTGATCCGCTGTGGACGCCAGTATCGCACCTTCGGGCGAGTACATGGAACCGGCGACTTGGAAGGGACGTTCATAATCTTGGAAAGGGGATTGGTAGCCCGGAGGCTTGGCTACGTTCCCCGTATACATGTTCAAGCCGCTTCCAGGCCAGACATGTGCGAGGGGACCAGGTACGTGGCCTACACCGAAAGTATTCTTGGGATTCGACTGGTGATCATCTTTTCTGAAGTACGGTAGGGACCCGTCGAGTCTTCCGAGGACTGTGTGGCCCTGCACTCTATGGATCTGAGGTAGTGGCGACGCAATACATAGGACAATCAGACAGAGTAGTATTCTTCGCATGAGGATGCTCGCCACCAGCCATGTCCCTGCAACTTCTAGGGCGAGTGCTAGGGAGGTTTGATAGGCTTCTTGGCTCTCTTCAGTCGGCGAAATGCAAACACAATTATTAACAAAGCCAGTACTGCAAGCGGCGCTGCGAACTGGAGGATTGGCGGCTTCCAGCTCAGCTTGAAAGCCGCAGAGACTGTGTCAGAGAGCGAGTTTTCATCCTGGGTCCACTCCAATCTAAGATCAATCTTGTAGTCGATTGTGGGCGCCTTTGCATCTACGTCTACAGTGAAGAACGCAGTCTTCTCTTCGCCGGGCTCTAAGGTTCCTAGGAAATCTGAGAGCACGCCGGAGAAGTAGTTTCCAGGCCTCAATTGTATCCGAACGGATTTGGCCGCAACCCGAGCTACATTCTTGACCAGAACCGTCACAGTCACACCCGTTTCTCCGGAGCCTATTTCTCTTGGAGAAATCTTGACAACTTCAAACCTTGCTTTCTCGTTCACGTACAGGGAGACCGGACTTAATAGTGCCGGCGTCGCCTTTCCGATAGCTGAGAGTAGTGGCACGGAATGATCTCCCGGCTTGGCCTTTTCGTCTACGTCTATGCGGAACTCCGCCAAGCTAGCTTGGTAAGGCTGGACGATTCCGACGAAGACACGGTTCGAGCTACTTGAAGAATGCTTGAACGGATCCTTAAGATCGAGCGTAACCTCCACGTCCCTCTCTGCACCCTGACCCGTATTGACGATCCAGACTCTCAGAAGTGCTCCTATGGTTCCCGGGTAGATCTTCTCAGGAACAGTCACTATTCGCTGAATGTGTAGACTTCCCCTCCAGACTGGTACATCTACGCTCTGGGTCGAGGTTATCTGCTGAAGCTCTCTGGCGCTACTGTATTCGATGAGGAGCGGTAGCCGGTACATGCCTTCGGCCGCGTCAGGCGTTATGCTCAGCGTGAAGAGTAGAGTTCGACTGGAACCTGCAGCCATATCTCCTGCACTTTGGGACACGAACGAGGAGGATTGCTTCTTCCCCTCTTGGTAGTATTCAAACAGGAAGGGAGGGGTCAAGTCAAGTCTAGCGGATACCGCCCTCGCAACATCGTCACCCACGTTGGTGAGTATGATGGAGAGCGGAATGTTGACATCGCCAGGACGCGCGTTGATGATTACTGACGGAGCTGTTCCCCAGTAGACTGAGGACACGATTACCTGCGCCCTTCCGACGGAGAAAGCGAGTTGGACTGCCGGATGCACCGTTAGGGCCAGCATGAGAAGCGTCAGATACACAGATGGCCGGTTCAATTTCGATTTCAACTCCCACTCAGATCGCTGCCTCGATCAGTCCTCTGCCATTTCTCTTATGTCTTTCTGAGCACTTACCTTGACATGACCCGGCGAAAGATCGGAATCGCTATGCCCAAAGTCACAAGTGCATACATCGAGAGGATCGCGACATCCCATGATATCATTGCGAAGTCTGCCCCCAGAGCTATGACCTTCCTAAGGCCGTCTGCGGCATAGTATAGAGGCAATGTCTTGCCAACTGTCTGCAGCCATACCGGCATCTGTTCCATTGGAACGACAATCCCCGAGAGAAAGGTCATGGGGATATTTAGCATCATCATCAGCATCATCGCAGTTTCTTGCTCTTGTG
>CAZFRJ010000059.1:0-4397 GCA_964521355.1 uncultured Candidatus Bathyarchaeia archaeon
GCTTGTGTATTGCTTCATCTTCTCCATAGCGTCGACGATCTGCGGCGGACCTAGAGCATACCCCAGTCTCAGTCCCGGGACGGAGGCATCCTTGGAGAAGCTGCAGAGCATGACTGTCCTTTCGCGGGCTCCTGGAAGCCTGCCAACCCAGACGTGTTCACCTTCGTAGATTATGTGCTTGTATATGTCGTCTGCTATGATCCAGAAGTCATAGTCAGTTGCCAAGTCAACGAGGCTCTTGGCGAATGCTTCAGACACCACTCTTCCTGTCGGATTATCAGGCGAGAGCAGGATGAACGCCTTGGTTCTATCAGTTATCAACTCCTTCAGTCTTTCCGCATTGGGCTGATAGCCTTCCTCCACCTTGACAAGAAGCGTTCTAACTCGTCCACCAGCCAGCTTGATTGCCTCACTGTAGCCCAGATACGTCGGGTCGAGAATTATCACCTCATCGTTCTTGTTTAGCAGAGACATGAGGAGCGAGAAGATAGCTTCAGTGCCCCCATCCGTTACGATGACCTCTTTCTCCGGCGTGTAGTCGAGCTTCCCATACTTCTTGATATCCTCAGATATGAGCTGCCTAAGCTCTGGAAGCCCCCTCGTGCCCGTGTACGCTGATGACCTCAAAGGTTGACGCTGAAGCTGCGAACACATCTCATCCAAGACTTCTTTTGCAGGAGGTAGGCTGGGGGCCCCTCCTCCGAAGGATATTATGTCACCCTTCTTTCGAGCCTCATCAAGCAAAGCAGTAACACGACGAATCGGAGAAATTCGCAGGAGTCCAATTCTATCTGACAGGCCAGTCATCGGACTTCCACCAAAGGCCACGAGGATTGTAACGTATCCCCGTATAAGAAATGATGCGTCTCTCCTGGACAAGCAAATAGGAAAAACTATTTGGACCTCCCAACGAGTTCAATGTGGGCAGCGAACATTGTCGGATCAGAGGTCTT
This sequence comes from uncultured Candidatus Bathyarchaeia archaeon, assembly GCA_964521355.1. GTDB lineage: Archaea > Thermoproteota > Bathyarchaeia > 40CM-2-53-6 > JALHTG01 > JALHTG01. Next base: position 954 of record CAZFRJ010000059.1, read on the forward strand.
CGCAGCCGAATTCGATCAAAGACCCGACATTGGAAGAGGCAGCCTCCATAATCAGGCGATCGCTGTCCGCACAAAGGCTGCTCATTCTGGTCGGGAATTGCCGGGTCGAATACAAGGGAAGGGCCTCGTCGACACTTGACTGGGGACAAAGGGTTCTTGTAGTGAAGAGCGACGGGTCCGTACTGGTTCACAGGCCCTCAGGCTACGAACCAGTCAACTGGCAACCTTCGAAATGCATGTTTCGTGTCGAAGCAGATGCAGAGAGCCTGTTGATTGTCGCTGCGAGGCCTCAGCAGAAGGAGACGCTCTCACTTTTCTTCGATCGAATACTATCAGTGGACTCATACGATCTGGTTGACAGAGGAGATTTCAACCTCTATGTTTCTGAGGAGCAGATGAAGGAGGCGATCCTTGCAAGGCCAGAGTTAGTGGAGAATGGATTCCGTCCGATAGGTTCAGAGAAAAACCTAGGGGAAGCTGGCTTCACAGACATTGTGGGAGAAGACTCGAACGGCAACCTTGTCGTTGTAGAGATAAAACGCAATCCTGCGGGAAGAGATTCCGTACTCCAACTGAACAGGTACATTGATTCGATCAAGAAGAACCTTGGTCGAGGCCTAAGAGGGATCATCGTCGCCCCTGAACTGAAGAAAGGCACTCAGGGATTGCTTGCGTCGATGAGCCTTGAGTTCAAAGCGATATCCCCGCAGAGATGTTCAGAGGTCTTGGCGCAACGAGAGACAAGGAAGATCAGCGAATTCTTCCGGAAGAAGTAGAAAGGCCATGAGCAATCAGGTCAGAGATCAATATTGGAGGCAAAAGAAACGTACTCTGATTGGATACGAAGCGGGCATCAGCAGGTATGACCGACTCTACGGCGATGAACAGGAAAAGAAGTACGAGCGTTGTTCCCAATACCTTGATGGCACGTCAGGTAAGGTGGTTCTAGATTGTGGTTGCGGCACAGGAACACTGCTAGCGCGATTGTCCGGGCAAGGCGGGCTCTTCGTTGGAGTAGACTATTCCAGGGCCATGCTCAAACTTGCTCAGAAAAGAGCTGTATTGGCAGACAATGTTGACCTCATCTGTGCTGACGCGGACAACCTTCCCTTCAAATCTGCGACCTTTGACCGAGTCGTGTCCTTCACCATGCTAGGAAACATGCCTGAGATTGGAAGAACTCTTCGGGAATTCGGGCGGGTTGCAAGAGATTCTGGGCAAGTCGTCCTGTCGTTTTCCAAGAAAAACGTCAAGGCAGACGACGTATTGAGATGCATGGAGAACGCTTCTGTTCTTCTTAGAGAATTCGTAGATGACGAGGATCTCAAGGATTGGATCGCAGTCGGCGAAAGGAGTTATGAGGCGACAGCAGAAAAGCCCTAACACCTCTTGCTTGACCTGAAAAGCCTTTTATAGAGAGCGACGGACGTGTGAACGTTCGATGAAGGGATTCAGGTGGAACCATCGAAGAAGCCATTGAACCTTCTGGTCAAGAAACTGAACAGTGAGGTCAGCATCAGGCTCAAGAATGACGTCGAGTTTCGAGGCAGAATGGTCGATTGCGATAGTCACATGAACGTCATACTCGAAGGCGCCACAGAGTACAGATCTGACTCACCGACAGCCAACTATGGCAGCGTCATCCTTCGGGGCAGCAATATTCTGTTTGTCTGTGTGGAACCCCCGCGCTGATGAAGAAAGGACACGCTCGTCCCGGTTCCTTTCAGATCTTGACTTCTGGTAGCGAAGACTCTCCTTTAACATAGGTAAGGGCCTGATCAATAGGATATTCGACTCCGAATTTCCGTCGAAAGAATTTCAATACGTTTCCCACATCGCGCATGAGAATGTCTTCTGCATTAGGATGGCTCGCTCTTACTGATTGAGGCCAATCTATGATCAGCACCTTCCCATCCTTCTTGACGATAACGTTGAATTCACTGAGGTCAGCGTGGATCAGATGCGCGTCGATATAGGCCTTCCTGACGTTAAGCAAGATATTTCTGAGAACGATTTCAGGCGCATCTATTGTTCCAACATCATTGAGTTCCAGACCTCTGATGAGTCCCATTACGACCACGTGACGGTTGTGAGCAATTGGACGGGGAACTGAGACCCCAAACCTGTGAACTAGTCTTAGAGCTTCGAACTCTCTTTCCGCCGCCAACCTTGACTGATAGATCCAAGTCGTGTGAGAACGATCGGCAATGAATCCCCTCGCCCTACGGCTCTGCCTGAAGCTTATTCTGCCTATCCTGTGAAACTTCAAAGTCACCCGACGCTTGCGAGAAAGCCCGTCGTACACGTCGGCCTCCTTTCCTATGCCAAGAGGCTTGCCAAAAGCATCCAACGCCCCAGCCTTGACGAGGGCGTTCAAGGCGAGGCAATCATAACCGGAATAATTCAGAGAGTAGCCGTCGTACCCTATCTTGCTAGCTGGAATACCGCGCAACAATCCTTTCCTGCGGAGAAGATCCAGCCTAAACCTGACCTCGTCGAGCGGCAGATTCGCATATTTCCTTATCTCCTCGACGGGAGGGAACGCGTAGCTTCCGTGCGCCAACTCGACTCCCGTCAAGACTCTGAAGTCTCGGCTTTCGAGGGTTCGAAAAGTGTAGGCTAGCTCCTTGAATGACATTTCCTAGTAGGAATGCTCGCGCCAGTTAAAATGCCTGTCAGTCCCATCGCCTATCATGGCCGTCGTGGCCCCATCTAGGTCTGAACGCCCTAAAGGTTGCAACCACACATCGGAAATACGTAGAACGATCGGTTTATGGTGCTGGAGAAGGAGAGCAAGTCGGGGCTGAGATGGATGAGACCTTGGCAGAAGATCGTCTTTGGTGATTGCAGAGACATGCATGAGATTCCATCCGAGTCCATACATCTCATGGTAACTTCTCCTCCGTACTACAATGCTCCCTTCGACTACCCCGACCTCTTCAAGGATTATGACCAGTTCTTGGAACTGATCGAGGCCCTCTCCAAAGAGCTGTACAGGGTTTTGGCTCCAGGGAGAGTAGCAGCCTATGTAACAGACGACATGCTCGTGAAAGGACAGAAGTACCCCGTAGTTGCCGATGTCACAAGGATCATGATTGAAGAGGGCTTCAGGTACAGAGACAAGATAGTCTGGGTCAAGCCTAAAGGCTACACGAGAATTAGTAGAAGAAGCGGGGTAGTACTGCAGAATCCTTACCCGATGTACTTCTATCCCGACAATATCCAAGAGAGCATCATCATCTTCCAGAAAGGTAAATTCGACTACGACTATGCTCGAAAGCTAAATCGTGAGGTGAGAGAAGCTTCGAAGATAGATACGCGTGAGTACAATAAGGATGAATGGTATCTTACAGTCTGGAACATCACAAACGTTCTTCCCTTGAAAGGGAGACTTGAGGAAGGAGTAGCCGCATTTCCAGAAGAGATCCCTAGGCGGCTAATCAG
>CAZFRJ010000060.1:0-4348 GCA_964521355.1 uncultured Candidatus Bathyarchaeia archaeon
AGTCTTCACCGCCCTCGGATACGCTGGACTGTTGACATACAACACGTTCAAACTAACGTGACCCTCTTCAAGTGATGCGCATCAACGTAAGGAACGGAACTGTTTTTAGTCCGTCCTGGACTTGCAGGCTGTTGGAAGATTCGGCTGGTTGAGTTGCCCAAGGCTACACCAAAAGAGAATGAGAGGCGCTTGGCAGAGAAAAGAGTCAATCTTGCAATTAACATGTCGGATGTCTGCGTGCACATCTCCTCTGACGCCATAAGAGACAAGAATCCAAGGATCAAGGAGAAGGAGCTTCTGAAACTAGTCAGAGAGAGAATCATGTATGGAAGGCGCCGAGTGCGAATGGTTTAGAAACAGAAGAACTTGTATCGATCCTTATCGTGCAGAAACCCGCAACCTGTTCCACAAGGCAATCCACAGATAAATCCTTCAAAATCGTGATGATATCCCGAATCATGCTGGAAGTTATCTTTGGGGCATACTTCCACAGGCTTCTGCTATTTGTGTTTCCGAATCAATGAGGATGGCCCTAACGAGCAGGAACTCTTTGTCAACGAGTTTTCTGGGGTCGCTTCTGCTTGGGACGACCCGCATCCTTTCCCTTGTTCCGTCGGGCCGCTTCCCTCTCTTGGTGCGCCTCCACTTTGTCCCCCAATTTGCCACCTGCTTCACCTGCGACGATTCCTCGGATATCCTTGGCTGCGTATCTATCTCCAGGAGAAATCGGCAGGGAAACAGGCGACCTAGACGCTCCGTAGGTATACATCTGTAGCTCCGTCGGAATAGAGAAGCTGCTTGATGCGGTGGAGACAAACGCTTTTCTTCTATCCTCGAAAGACGCCAAATGGTCCAGAACCTTCGTCAACCACGCAGCAGCTCTGCGGATCAGACCCAGCTCAGAACCTTCTTTCCTCAACCAGCCCACCACTCTAGGTTTCGATGTATACTCATTTAAACTGTGTCGCACGATTGCTGAGACATGTCCAAGCTGATATCATCTGCAGACTGGCCTCGGACGCTATGAACGCTCTCCATGAACCTTGTTTCTTGGCCCTTGACAGCTTCCTCATCCCGTTGAATCACATTAAACAGGAAATGCCACCGAAACGTTTTAACTTGAACCATTTCTAAGCCACCCTTCAGATCCCGATATGAAAGCCAAGGACCACAGCGATGCCTGAGCATAGCGAGTGGTCTCTACCCCTAATCGCCCGGCAAAAAGGAGCCTCACAACCGTGACAGTAGTCGTTGAGTTCCAACCGGAAGGAAAACGAGTTGAGGTTGAGAGAGACTCAACGATCCTTGAAGCAGCGCGACTCGGTGGAATAAGGATCAGAAGCGTCTGCGGAGGTCTCGGTAGTTGTGGCAAATGCAAGGTCATAGTGGAGAAAGGACAGGTGATGGAAAAACCGGAGCCACGCAGGAAATTCATAGATCAAGACGAGGCTTCCAAAGGATTCCATCTTGCATGTCAAACAGAAATCTCGGACAATACTAGGGTCACGGTCCCCCCTGAGAGCCGAATCGAAGGACAACAGATCTTGGCGAGCGCCATACTCCCAAGAATCGAACTCGATCCTTGCTGCGTCAAGCGATTCGTCAGCATTGCTCCTTCAAAGAGTGAAGACAAGTCAAGTCGAGTCAGACGGTTGTCGACGCTGATAGCAGACACGCTCGGCGGTGAACCATCTCTGAGCGAGCAAGCGCTACTGAAGCTCGGGAAACTGTCAGACGACATCGAAGGGATCACGCTGATCGTGGACAGGTGGGCAACCAAATCTGAGGTTATCGATGTTGATTCCGGAGATACTTCTCTACGGAACTATGGTCTGGCCTTGGACATAGGCACGACCAAGGTCGTAGCCTACCTGGTGGATCTCAGAGATGGAGAGATCATCGCAGCGGAGTCGGGCTACAACGAGCAGCTGATCTACGGAGAAGATCTGCTATCAAGAATCGACTACGCCTTCAGAAATCAAGAAGGCCTGTCTAGGCTGCGTGACGCTGTGATCGGTACGATCAACCAGATTGTGGGAACTCTCGGTGCCAATAACCGTGTAGACCCAAGAGAAATCATAGGAGTCTCTATAGGAGGCAACACAGTGATGACCTATCTTCTTGCAGGAATGGATCCGTCACCTCTGGTCAATGCAGATGTTCGAGTCTCACGAGATCCAATTCGAAAAAGAGCTCAAGAACTCAGCATTGCTATAAGCCCAAATGCCTCCGTGTACTGCCTACCCAACGTAAGCAGATTCCTAGGAGGAGACGCTGTAGCGGACATTTTGGCATCTGGAATGCATGAATCGCCTCAAATATCGATCTTGATAGATATGGGAACGAATGGCGAGATAATCATAGGGAGCCAAGGCTGGCTTCTCTCTACCTCATGTGCGGCAGGACCGGCCTTTGAAGGTTGGGAGATCAAGTTTGGAATGCGCTCGGTTGAAGGAGCTATTGAACACGTCAAAATCGATAGAACAACTCTCAAGTCGACCTACACAGTGATTGGAGGGGCTCAGAATAGGGCGCGGGGCATATGCGGATCGGGTATCATAGACGCTCTAGCCGAGATGTACCGATCGGGCTTGGTTGACTCCTTCGGCAGGATGAGAGATGAAGGGATATCACCCCTCATGCGGAAAGGCCCTGAAGGCCCAGAATATGTCGTGTCTTCAGCAGCCGAGAGCGACTTGGGCAAAGATATCGTGATCACCCAAAAGGATCTCAACAACCTCATTGACTCCAAAGCAGCTGTCTGTGGCTCGGTGGCCGTCCTAATGAAGAAGATTGGAGCAACCATTAGGGACATTCGAAATCTCTATCTGGCAGGTGCCTTCGGCAACTATGTTGATCCGGCTAGCGCGACAACCATCGGTATCTTTCCTGAATTCCCGAACGCGAAGACTGCTCAGATTGGAAACGGATCTGTGGCAGGTGCATACCTCGTTTTACTGTCAGCAAAGAAACGCAAGGAGGCGGAACGGATCGCTGAAACCATGACCTATTACGACCTGACGGTTGACCCAGACTTTATGGAGGAGTACAGCGCAGCATTTAGCATTCCAGGAAGACCAGAGTTCTTCCCGTCTCTGAGAAGGTGATCCCCAAATTGGTTACCTTGCTATTTTGGATTGTTGGAAGCGCCTGTCTGGTGAGCATGATATCTCTCATAGGCATCTTCACATTGGCAGTCAAAGAAGAACTCCTAAACAGAATTCTCCTCGGCTTGGTGGGATTCTCGGCAGGTGCGCTAATGGGAGGAGCCTTCCTGCATCTGATCCCTGAGGCACTAGAGCAGAGTGGAAGCACCATTGTCTTTCCATATGTCATCCTTGGATTCATGCTATTCTTTCTCTTGGAAAGGCTACTCTACTGGCGCCATTGCCATGACGGACGATGTGACGTTCACATCTTCACTTATCTGAATCTGATTGGTGATGGCATCCATAACTTCGTGGATGGACTAGTCATAGCAGCCAGTTTCTTGGCAGGTATGCAACTGGGCATTGTTACCACAATAGCTGTGATATCGCACGAAATCCCTCAGGAACTGGGTGATTTTGGAGTCTTGGTTTATGGAGGCTTCACCAAGACTAGAGCATTGTTCCACAACTTGCTGTCAGCGCTAACGGCGATTCTCGGCGCTTTCATCGGCTACCTTGTCTCGTCATATGCAGAGAGCTTTGTGGTTCTTCTCGTCCCGCTGGCGGCTGGAGGTTTCATATACATTTCTGGCTCAGATCTGATTCCAGAGCTTCACAAAGAGCTCGAAGTCAGGAAGTCCATGCTGTCTTTTGGCTTGTTCCTAGCAGGGATCTTGTTCATGTGGATTCTCCAATTCACCTTTGAGGCGTAATATGGAAAGCTGAAGTAATCGTCTTCTGCGCACTCTTTGAAAGTACGTCGAATTCCCCACGTGTACCGCGCTCCATTTCGGAGGGCTTCTCGGAAAGATCCTAAGCCTATTACGACGTTCCCTCTAGCGTTCGGGGATCATTGCTCCGGGTCATCCGTGTACGAGGCTTCACTCTAACAGTCTCTTTGACGAAGGCAAGAAGTATGATAATTGAAGCTATCCCGATTAGCGAATTCACATAGAAGGGCACACCGTATCCCGGGAGAGCTAGTCCCCCAAGTTCCCAACTGTAGAACCTGAATAGGTCGTACAGGTAAGTGGCTATCACCGGACCAGCTATGTCTCCTGCGGTGAAAAAGCTGTTGTAGAGCCCGAAAAGTCTGCCTCGGCTCTCCTCGGGTGTCAAATCAGCGAGCAAAGCCCTCATTGAGGGCATGTACATATTGAAGGCGAGACTTCTTGCAGATAGAACAAGTGTGGCTTGAG
>CAZFRJ010000061.1:0-4265 GCA_964521355.1 uncultured Candidatus Bathyarchaeia archaeon
GAGTGGCTCGTTCGGAGCGGAACTGAAGCATGCTGGTTTTGACGGCGTAGCTGTGGCAGGATCATCACCCTTTCCTGTAACCATATGCGTCGATGACGGTGATGCCGGGCTGAGAGACGCAAGAAAACTTTGGGGGATGGACACGACAGCCACGACGAAAGCCGTTCAGAACGAACTGAGCGATTCAAAGGTAAGGGTCGCTTGTATCGGGCCGGCCGGAGAGCAACTTGTGCGATTTGCCTCCATCGTAACCGATGAGGAGCGGGTCTGCGGAAGGACTGGAATGGGCGCTGTGATGGGATCAAAGAACCTTAAGGCCATCGCGGTAAGAGGAACGGAGAAGATACCCCTTGCATCTGAACAGTCGTTCAGTTTGCTCTGTGACATAGCCAGACGAGCCGTCAAGCCTCCAGCGGCGCCTACGCACACTGTTGAGAGGGTGACGGGCCTTACTTCCGACGGAACGGCTAGGTCGGTGGAGTCGCTGGAGATGATGGGTGGCCTGCCGACAAGAAATTGGAGACAAGGAACGTTTCCGGAAGCTGCCAAGATAACGGGCTCTACGATGTCGAAGACCATTCTGAAGAATCGAGGAATGTGCTCGCTCTGTGAGGTAATAGCGTGCTGGAGACATGTGGACGTGAAGCAGGGCAAATACGCACCGATCGAAGGTCATGGACCCGAATACGAAACCTGCGCGTCGTTCGGCTCACTGTGTCTCAACAGCAACCTTGAATCCATCGCTAAAGCGAACGAGATCTGCAATAGGCTTGGAACCGACACGATTTCCACAGGAGCGGCCATCGCCTTTGCAATGGAATGCCATGAAAAAGGAATACTGAGCAAGGAGGACCTTGGGGGCATTGACCTGTCGTGGGGAAGCAGTGAAGCGATTGTGAAGATGACTGAGATTATTGGGCGAAGAGAAGGCATTGGGCGCCTGCTGGGCGAAGGGGTTAAGTTTGCGGCGGGTAGGCTCGGAGGAGGTGCGGAGCGCTTCGCAATGCATGTGAAAGGCATGGAGATTCCAATGCATGAGCCCAGGCGTTGGTGGACGATGAGTCTCGCCTATGCGACTTCGAATCGTGGAGCATGCCATCTTCAAGGAACACCTGCATACTTGGAATGGGGCCTCGTGCAACCTGAGTTCGGATATGAAAAAAAGCTTCAGCCATATGATCGAGAGCAAGCCGCCCGAGCAACCAAATTTCATCAGGACTTCAATGCCGCATTCACTGCAATGGGGCATTGCCAATTCACCATAGGCGGAGTCATACCATTCAACATGGTGGCTGAGGCATATTCTGCAGCAACTGGAGAGAAGGTTGACCATTGGGAGTTGCTAAGAAGAGGAGAAAGAATCTGGAATATGAAGAGGGCCTTCAACATAAGGATGGGTGTAACTCCTGCTGAGGATACTCTTCCGCGAAGGTTTCTTGCAGAACCTCTCAAGGAAGGAGCCGCCGCAGAAAAAGTACCACCTCTTGCAGATCTTCTTCAGGAGTACTATGCAATTCGAGGGTGGGAAGACGGAAAGCCATCGAGACAGAAGCTATGCGAGCTCGGAATGGAAGACGTGGCATCTGATCTTTGGGCTGAATAGTACGAAGCCCTTGATTTCGACTGCTTGGCGTTAACGAAGCTTCGCACCAACAGAATGAGAAATGATGCGAATGTTCACTCTGTTTGAACCAAAGCTGCACCTCTACGGGAGAAGGATAAAGTGGCTCTTCCTACTACGATCGCCGGTTGCTCGCAGTGGAAGCTATAGGGGCTTCCCCACGAACTCGCAGTGCTGATCACCCTTGCACACGCACCGAGTCTCCTCAACCTTGTAAGGCTTCCCAGTCAAGAACTCAAGGACTCCTGCGATTGCGCCTGCATCTCGAAAGTGGACTTGACGATCGAACTTGAGTGTGCTAGGAATCAGGTTTACTCCGTGAACGATGGCTGTCCCGGTCGCTTCGTCAAGTGAAATGTGCGTAAATACTCCAGACCCCGTCATCTGCGAAACCTTAAGGTATGTCCTCAATATTTCGGCCCCTGAGATACGCTGGATCTTCGAGATCTCTTCGGCCGTCCTTCCGGCGCTTGCCCTAGTATACTCGTATAGCATGTTGCCTCCTTTCTCATATCCTGCCTCCTTGAGTATGATCGAGGTGAGGTTCGCTAGGCTTCTCTCAGAGATGAACTGTCCTTTGGCTCCCATTATTCTCAGTGTTCCATCAGGCTCCATCGTTAGGCCTTTCTTCATAGCCTCGAAGTCTTCGATCAGTCTGGTCCAAAGCGCGATCCTTCCGTCCAGCTCTTCGTATGGCACGATCTCGGAGGAAAACTTTGCCCCGGTCATGCTTCTTACTTGGAGATACTTCTGAAGCCTTGAGCCTACCATCGCAGCAGAGAGCTCAATTACTCCATCATGAACGTGCTCGATTGTTGCTATTTCTTGCCTTGTGTGCATCTTTGGATATATGATGTTGATTCCTGAAAATTCTCTTCGCTTTGCAAACGAAAGAAGTTCCTTGATCATCTGATATGTTGGGGGAAGCCCATAGGTCATAATCGCATCTGATATCGAGTTCGTAACGAATCGAACCCCCTTCTCCTTTTCGTTCAACTTGCTGAGGAATGAGCCGACTGACGCGCTTACAAGTGAAGGATTCGAGGGATCTGAAACCGTTAGCACGCCTTCTTTGAAAGCGTCCGAAAGCTCAATCTCTCGCCTCGTCTGAAGATCCACTACGAAGAAAGTCTTTCCAAGGGCTTTCGCGATGGAAGGCGATGCAGCTTGAACCATATGGGTGAATGCTTCAATGTTCCTGTCCAAGGAAATGTGGCATATGTATTCACCCTTGTTCAGTCCCTCCTCCATAAAGGCAAAAAGAAACAGCTCGTGTAGGGTTCCGACATCAGCCTGCATTAGTACTGAGTGGCCTCGTCTGATTCCTCCGCCGAGAAGTCTATTCAGTTCAGGGATCCCGGTTCCGGCGAAAGACATGCTCCTTCACTTCATGGAGGGCACAGGTACCACCCTAACGCCCGTGCCTGAAAGCATAAGATCGTGGTATCGGGCACTGTGATCGGTTCCCCTCATCTTAATGATCAATAGTCTCCTCTTGAGGGTAAGGTTCTCGACCGAGGATGATACCAGTACAATACCGTCTGCAATGAACTCCTCTATTCCCATTCCAAGCCGCTTGCTTCCCCATGGAATCTCACATGTCAGAAGCGTTGTGCAATCCATGCCTCTTACGATCTTACTCAGGATTGTGTGGAGCATTATCCGTGCCTCTATTTCTCTACTGAACGCTTGAGCCATAGCAGAGAATGAGTCTACGACAAGCCTCCGGGCCTTCAAGGAATGTACTGCTTCAAGCACTTCCTCCAGGAGGGTGGGCAACCCTTCCTCCTTGACTGTTACCATATCCATGATCTTTACTTTTCCGAGTCTCTCTTGTGTCGCGATATCGATTCCGAGGGAACTCATGAAGTCAAGGAATGGCTTCCTCCCTTCGGCAAGTGATACATACACTCCTTTCTCCTGACCTGAAGCTGCTCCTGAGTAGAGGAACTGCCCAGCCATGGCAGTTTTTCCAGATCCAGGGTGACCGGCTAACAGAACTAGGCTACTGCGTGGAAAGCCTCCTTGAATCAAGGAGTCTAGGCCACTTATGCCAGAAGGAACCCGCTCGATTGGCAAGGTATTCCCCAGCAACAGATTAGCTGGTCTAGTACTACAGTGGGCCCTCCGCTATAAGAATAACTTAAGAACACAGCGGGGCTTCACTTGAGAGAGCTACTCGCTTTGAATGGATAGGCCGAATACGTGTGATGATTCGATGACTAGAATCCGGATCTGTCTGGCAGGAGACATTAGAGAGATTGTTGGTCAGAAGGATCTGGAAATGGACATCGACAGTCCAACGATTTTTGGCTTGATCGAGTTGCTGATCGAGAAGTATGGCGAACCTTTTCAATCAGCAGTCCTCGATGGATCAAGCGGAGAGCTCCGAGTGGTCGTCATAAAGAACGATCGAGAAATAGACCTCCTTCAAGGGTTGGCGACGGCCTTGGAAGACGGTGATAGGGTGATGTTCCTTCCTCCGATTGCCGGAGGCTAAGGGACAGCCGGATAGATCTCTCAAGTGTCTGCTTCGATTCTCTTCAGCTGTTTCTGGTATATCTCCAATATCTCACGCGAAGTGTTCGAATCTTCAGGAGCCTTATCTGTTCTGTAGTTTCCCGTGAACCTCGGAAAGCGGATC
>CAZFRJ010000062.1:0-4168 GCA_964521355.1 uncultured Candidatus Bathyarchaeia archaeon
GGGGCTGTTGGCAACAGACGCTTCAGTGGCCTACTGGGCTCATGTGGGAGGGTTCGTGGCTGGCCTTGGACTTGCTAGGGTTCTGGCTCGAAGAAGAGAGGCGCACCCGCTCATCCGACGATATTACGCCGTGTCCTAGAAGGCAATCTCTTTCCTCAATCGTAAGCCTAGTATCCACATCGCGCCTAACATGAGTAGCTTAACCACCTGATGATTCCGGAAGGAATCGAGCTGACCAATTTATCCTCAATCCGCAACTTGTCGACTCAAGCAATGTTAATTTATCCGAAGAACAAGGTTCAATTTCAATTTGGGAGAGGTTGATCTTGGAACTGAAAGGAAGTGAGACTGAGAAGAATCTTCTAGCTGCGTTTGCTGGTGAATCTCAAGCAAGAACCAGATACACCTTCTTTGCCAGTGCAGCACGAAAAGAGGGTTACGAGCAGATCTCAGCTGTTTTCACTGAAACCGCGGATAATGAAAAGGAGCACGCGCAACTCTTCTTCAAACTGCTTCAGGGTGGAGAGGTCGAGATCACTGCGAGGTATCCGGCTGGGGTTATCGGAACTACTGCACAAAATCTGAGAGCTGCGGCTGCAGGAGAAAAGCTGGAATGGGGAACGTTGTATCCTGACTTCGCAGATGCTGCAGACAGGGAAGGATTCAAAGATGTGGCCGGCACTTTTCGTCAGGTCGCGTCTGTCGAAGTGCACCATGAGCGAAGATACCTGAAGCTTCTAGGCAATGTTGAGAGCGGCCAAGTGTTCAAGAAGCCTTCTGTTGTCAAGTGGAAGTGTCGTAACTGCGGTCACATTCTTGAAGCCAAAGAAGCCCCGGAGAGGTGTCCTGTCTGCGCTCACGCCCGAGCCTACTTTGAGCTCCTCTGTGAGAACTACTGAGCCGCCTACGCAGAGAATGATGTTTGACAGGACGCCGGTCTTCGTAGGCTAGACGCTAACTTAGATTATCTTCAGCTCCTTACCGACTCTTTCGAACGTGTTGATTGCATAGTCGAGATGCTCCTGCTGGAGAGCTGCGTTCATCATAGTCCTTATCCGAGCCTTATCCCTAGCCACCATCGGAAAGACAATTGGGAGCGCGAACACTCCTTCCTCGAAAAGCCTCGCACTCATCTGCTTTGCTACAGCACTCTCGCCCACAATCACAGGTGTGATGGGCGTTTGACTTTGGCCTATGTCAAAACCCAAATCCTTCAAGGCCTTCTTGAAGTATCGAGTATTCTTCCACAGGTTTTCCAAATGTTGTGGCTCGCTTTCAACAACCTCGATCGCGGCCAGACACGCCGCTGCCACAGGTGGAGGAGAGGAGGCGCTCAGCAGCCAGCTTCTTGATCTATTGAAGGCGTAGTTGATTAGGTCCCTGCTTCCTGCGACGTATCCACCAACAACCCCGAAGGCCTTTGAGAAGGTTCCCATTTCTACGTGGACTCGGCCTTCCACTTTGAAGTGAGAAGTGATACCGCGCCCCCTCTCCCCTAGGACCCCGTCTCCGTGGGCGTCGTCGATGTAGGTCATTGCCCCATGCCGCTCTGCCAATGTCACTATCTTGTCGACAGGAGCGATGTCGCCGTCCATGCTGAAAACACCATCAGTTATTATCATGATCCGGCGATAGTTCTTGGCCTCTTCCTTGTCTAGGACCCTGGCTAGATCGTCTGCGTCGCAATGCTTGTAGATCGCTCGGTCAGCCTTTGACAGCCGAACCCCATCGATGATGCTTCCGTGATTCAACTCGTCACTGATTATCAAATCGCCTTCGTTGGCCAATTGGGGGATAAGGCCCTGATTCGCCGTGAAACCCGCTGAGAAAGTCAGCGATGCCTCTGTATGTTTGAACTCTGCCAGCCTATCTTCAAGCTTCATATGTATGTCCATGTTTCCGGCGATTGGCCTAACCGATCCGGATCCCACGCCATACTTCTCAATGGCTTCGATTGCTGCCTTCTTCAGTTTCGGGTGGTTGCTTAGGCCCAAGTAATTGTTTGAGCAGAGCATGAGAACCTCTTTTCCATCGACAATTGACTTTGGTGAACTACTGCTCTGCAGAATCCTGAGTTTCCAGTCCAACTGATCCCTGACTAGTTGCTCGTATTCTTGCTTCAGGAAGCTTGCGGGGTCTCTCATCTCACGTTGACCTCTCAAGAGAGATTCGGAGGCGGATTAGGCCATAAAGCTATTTGTCCTCATGGTGTCGTTTGATTCCGTGAAGTCGCGTCGGGTTAGCTCACACTAGTTCTTGCGTTACCCAAACTATCCTTTCATGCATCGTCTTTCGAGTTTCTCTAGCATGTCTTCAGTCATGGTAGCCAAGTCGTAGCTTGATCTCCATCCCCACTCCTCCCGAGCAGCACTGTCGTCGATTGACATAGGCCAAGAGTCGGCTATTTCCTGTCTGAAATCAGGTTTGAATTCGCATGTGAATTCTGGAATATGCTTCTTAATCTCTTTGGCCAGTTGTCCAGCCGAGAAACTCATGCCTGCCAAGTTGAAATCAGAGTGGTGCTTGAGTTGGGATGGGTCTGCCTTCATCAGCTGTATCGCGGCCCCGATGCAGTCGGGCATATACATCATCGGAAGGGTCGTGTCCTCTCTCACGAAGCACGTGTATCGCTTGTGCTTGACCGCTTCGTAGAAAATCTCCACGGCGTAATCTGTTGTGCCGCCACCCGGAGGAGTTTCGCTGCTGATTATGCCCGGATAGCGGACGCCTCGAACATCAACACCGAATCGCCTGACGTAATAGTCACAGAGCAACTCACCTGCGACTTTGGTAACTCCATAGATAGTTCTGGGCCGTAGCACGGTCTCCTGCGGTGCATTCTGTCGTGGAGTTTCCGGGCCGAAGACTGCGATGGAACTTGGCCAGAAGACTCGAACAAGTCCATTCTCCTTGGCGATCTCGAGAATATTGTAGAGACCTTTCACATTGACTTCCCAGGTAAGCTGCGGGTTCTTCTCGCCCGCAACTGACAGGATCGCCGCCAAATGGTAGATCGTGTCGACATCATACTTCTTCACAAACTCTTCAACAATCTCCCTTTTGCTTACGTCGACGAAGCCGAAGGGACCAGAGTTGAGCAGCTCTCCGCCGGGCTTCGTTTTGTGCCCAACGGCCACCACGTTATCATTGCCGTATCTCTTGCGCAGCTCCACAATCAGTTCTGAGCCGATTTGACCGAATGCACCTGTTACAAGAATTCTCTTCATTCTGTCTTTCAACAGTCAGACCCAGCCGAATGGAGGTCTCTCAGATCGAAGCTTCAAAACCTTGTAAATATACTTAAAGGTCACCTACGCTCGATGATTCTACGTTACGGAATGGGTTACTTGCCCTCTTCCACGATGGGCTAACGGTTGGTTAAGACAGGACGCAGGGGATGGAACTTGTCTGTAGGCGACTACTTCTGGACAAGATCTTGGAGGCGTGTTTGGGTGAGGAAGGCGTTTGTACGGTATGGATATGGCAACATTTCGCCTATCTTCCGTTTCAGCTTTGTCTGCTTCTGGATCGAACCGCCTTTCGCCATGGCCATTACGACCCATATGTCGCCATCTGCAAACTCCTTTATGTATTGCCTACAAGCGCCGCATGGTGCTAGGTTCTCGATTGAAGGATGGTCCGCGACCACAGCAACGGCCTTGATCTTGCTGTTTCCATGAATGACTGCGTGGTCAATAGCGCTTCTTTCCGCACATACTCCTAGTCCTGCTACTTCGCTTTCGACGTTACATCCTTCGTAGATCTCGTCATCGTCGCCAAGAACTGCTGCCCCGACTCTGAATCCCCATAGAACCTTCGCGTTCCTCATTCCTTTGAGGGCTGCGTCTAGGAGTCGGCTCTCGATTGGCTCCGCCAAAGCATCATCTGCCATTCTTCAATCATCCTTGAGATAGAGGGGCTCCGTAGTTCTCGTCTTCCTATTTTAGCATGTCTGTACAGCATCTTCGTGTTTACCGTCGTCTTTCTGAAGGAACGTTCCAAATCCCAAAACGGTCTTCTTCCGTTTGGTTCTGGCCACATTACGGTCGAAGGATCTCGCTAAGGCTCTTCCCCCCATGTTCAAACAGAGTGTGCTTCCTTCCTCTTATCACGGCATAAGCTACTCCAATCAGCATCCCTATCGAGGCCGCCGGATAGATTGAGCTGT
>CAZFRJ010000063.1:0-4160 GCA_964521355.1 uncultured Candidatus Bathyarchaeia archaeon
CCATGTTGTCGACTGTGCGGATCGGAGCAATCCACTCAGTTGTTTTCGGAGGCTTTGGTTATGGAGCCTTGGCCGAAAGAATAGTTGACGCAGAATCAAGGCTTGTGGTCACTGCAGACGTCGGCTACAGACGCGGAGAGAAGGTCGATCTGAAAGGAGTCCTAGACAAGGCTCTCGAAACAACCGGCGAAATCGTGGAAAGAGTCATCGTTCTGAAGAGAAGGGAAGAGAAACCGTCACTCGTCCTTGGCAGAGACATGCTGTGGAAAGAAGCGATAGAAAAAGGCAAAGGAGTAAGCGCTGAAGTCGAAAGAATGCGCGCAGAAGACCCAGCTTTCATACTCTACACTTCTGGAACAATGGCCAAGCCCAAAGGCACAGTTCAACCGCACGGGAGCTACCAGGTGTACATTTACGCCATGGGCAAATGGGTATACGACATGCGTGAAACAGATGTCTGGTGGTCAACTTCAGACATAGGCTGGATAGTGGGCCACAGCTACGTCGTTTACGCGCCGTTGCTGTTCGGATGCTCAACAATAATGTACGAAGGCGTACCGGATCACCCGTCTCCTGACATATGGTGGCAGATAATCGAGAGGAACCGTGTCACACAGGCATGGGTCTCTCCGACAGGCGTACGAGCATTGATGAAGTACGGCGAGACATGGCCGAAGAAGCATGATCTGAGTTCTCTGAGGCTCGTAGTTTGCGCAGGCGAAGTTCTCAATCCACCGGCATGGGAATGGCTGCAGAAGAAAGTCTTCGAGAACAGGATTCCAGTGATCGATCATATGTGGCAAACGGAGAGCAGCGGTCCGATGATCGGCAACCCATACGGAATCGTTATGCTCCCGATAAAGCCGGGCTCAGCGACAATACCGCTCCCAGGAATCGACGCAGATGTAGTCGATGAAGAAGGGAAATCTGTTCCAGTCGGGACAGAGGGAACGTTCGTCTGTAGACGCCCGTTCCCTGGCCTAACCCCAACCTTGTGGCGGGATCACGAGCGCTACGTACAGGACTACTGGGGCCGAATACCAGGCGTCTACTACAGCGGCGACGCTGCGATGAGGGACGAGGATGG
Source organism: uncultured Candidatus Bathyarchaeia archaeon (assembly GCA_964521355.1). GTDB lineage: Archaea > Thermoproteota > Bathyarchaeia > 40CM-2-53-6 > JALHTG01 > JALHTG01. The sequence continues at coordinate 1,088 of CAZFRJ010000063.1, forward strand.
CTACTTCTGGTTCCTAGGCAGAGTTGATGAGGTCATCAAGATCTCGGCGCACAGAATCGGCACAATTGAGATAGAGAGCGCCCTTCTCCAGCATCCTGCCGTTGCTGAAGCTGCAGTTGTTGGCCGCCCGGACCAGTTGAGGGGCGAGGTTGCCGTTGCTTTCGTCGTCCTGAAGGCAGGGCAAACACCGGACGAGGCTTTGAAGCAGGCCTTGAGAGAATCGGTCAGAAAGACCTTGGGTCCAGTAGTGGTAATCGGCGACATATTCTTCACGAGTAAGCTCCCGAAGACAAGAAGCGGCAAGATAATGCGCCGGCTGATAAAGGCGATAATAACCAACAAACCTCTGGGAGACTACTCAACGATAGAAGATGCAACGTCGCTAGACGACCTGAAGAAGGCGATGGGAACACTCTAGGAATCGGTCTGTGCAACATGCCGACATCATCGTACCACACACGTCATGTTTCAGTCTGCGCCACCGGATCTTAAGGTCAAATCGAGTAGGAGCATGAAGAAATGCCTGCAAGATCGTATACGCACGCCGCAGAGCGTGGATATGGTTTCCAGAATGCAGAGGGTATTTCAGACCCCAAACGCCTTGAAAGCGCATGGCTTGCACTGTACCAAAGACTAGCGTGGTCATTTGCTGATCTTCTTCGTTCGAACACAGGTCATCTGATCGAGATAGGTTGCGGAAGGGGGCAACTGACAATCCCTCTTTCAAGATTTGTCGTTAATTCGCCCATCACTGTCGTAGACAAGTTTGCCGGACCCTACTCCAACGACTACAAATCACTCAGAGCGGCCTTAGCGCGAGAGAAGCTAAGAAAGAGGGTTGATTTGGTGGTTTCTGACCATTCACGCTGGCTGCGTAGACAGCCCAACAACAAGTGCGACGCCGTTATTTCGAATGACTTTCTGTGCGAAATCGACTCCATAGAGATGCGTAGATTTCTCTCAGAATGCCATCGTGTCCTAAGACCGACAGGAATCACTATTCACGGATTTCTGTCTCCACGAGCAAGAAACCGCCGCCAAAGACTGTCGATCGAAGCCGATTCCAATCCTAGATGGGCCGAGCACCCTCCAAAGGAATGGTTCTCTCCTCAGCCGAAATACGTTGCCGATCAGCTAAGGCGAACTGGCTTCAGAACGGTCGGAACACGGGTGATCAGGAACAATCTGAGAATCAAAGCCAGTGCTGCTCGACAGCTCCTCAGAAGGTGGAATGTCAAGGATTCATTCTGGAAGCTCTATCACAGGCGACTTATTCGAGAAGGATTAGAGATCCCAGACTGGGTCATCGTCTCAGGGCTCAAGCCTCGATGAGGCAAGAAGCATCGTTTGGTTACTGCGAGTCGTCTTGCGAGTAGTGTCGCCCTTCTTGAGATCTGTTCGCCGGATTGTGGAACAATTGGGCTTCTGGGACTCTGGCAACCCGTATCTGCCGTCTCAAAGCTTTCAGAAATAGAGCTGCAATCATGCAACTAGTCACCCCTCAGAAAGGTAGATAACACTCTTAAGATAGCGCCAAGGCAACTGCCTCGGGCCTACCGTTTCGCGAGTGCGTAGAGAAGGAGTTCTCGGGGCACGTTGACTGAGGTGGTCTGTCGCAGTGCCTGCCAGCTTGGAGAGGCGTTTACCTCCAGCACGCAATAGCCACCGTTACCCGGTATTTCGGCGATATCTACTCCTGAGTACTCAAGCTCCAGAGCCTTGGTGGCTTTGATCGCCAACTCACTTAGCTCGGGGGTCGGCGAGGTTGGGCTTGCTCTTCCACCTTGGGAGACGTTGGATTTCCATCCTCCGGGAGGTGCCTGACGGGTCATGGCAGCGACCACCCTCTCTCCAATAACAAAGACTCTTGTGTCTCTACTGGCTGACGGAACGTACTCCTGAACCATCATTGGCCTCGCTATCATCTCTAGGCTCTGGAAAGCATTGTAGGCGAGATCCGGGTCTTCGAATCTCAATGACCCGTAGCCCATTGAACCTATGATCGGCTTGTAGACAATCTTCTTCATGATTCTCGCATGTCTGTAGGCTTGAAGAGCGCTCTCAGTGACAAACGTCGAGGGAACGGGGACTCCGGCCCGAGCCAGATTGCACATAGTCAAATACTTGTTCCTGGCGTTGAGGAGAGGATCGACAGGGTTGATCACTCTTACACCAGACAGCTCGAGATGAGTCAGCACTCCGATTCGCTTAGTTATTCTCTCACATGTTCCTCTGCCTAGCCCCCTTAGAAAAGCGATGTCTTGTCTGTCGAGTTCTTCGCTCTTCGCGTAGAACCTTGAGCCCTTTCCATCGATACGCCCGGAGAGGTCGACTGCACTCGCCAAAGTGACATTGTGCCCAAGCTCCCTCGCCTCTTTTGATAAGTCCTCGACGTTTCCGTCAACATCCTTTCCATGAACTATCAAGACGTTCATCCTGGCCTTCTCACTCCCTTGGCCTTGACTATGAAAACGCCTTCAACAAACGGGTCTATTGAGGAAAGGAAGGAATTAAGCTTGAGCGCCGGAACGATTGGGACTCCGCCTATGAGTTTCGGGCCTGACTCGACCAAGCTCACAACGGCAGGAATGAAGAATGTGGTGTTTCCTGCAGAGATACCAAGTCTACGCTTTGCTGCTCCATTGCACGCTAGACTTTCAACTCTCTCGACTTGCTTTGCAGCGATTTTTTGGGCTGCCGCTCCACGTAACCCTTTCATCCAGTGCTTGCAGTCCGCGCAGATGACAAGCATGTCCTTGACTCCTACGACATCGATTTCCCGGCGGCGGTCACCTGACCTAAGCGCAAAGTGTTTGACAGTTGAGAATCCATTTGCCTCCAAAGACTTGACGGTGATATTCTCAAACTCTTGCCAACTCAGAAGGCGACATATCCTTTCGAAGTCAGCCCCTTGCTTCATGGCATAGAGCGCTAGAGAGAGCCTTTGTTCAGAACTAGCCGACAAAATGCCTCCTCTGAACTCAAGCACTTCTCTATCAGAAAGTTCTCTCGCCCGCGTTTGTGCTTCGATGAGGGGCAGCTTGGCGTTTCTACTAAGATCCTCAAGCGAACA
>CAZFRJ010000064.1:0-4138 GCA_964521355.1 uncultured Candidatus Bathyarchaeia archaeon
GAGTACCTATGCCGACGCATCCGAATCTTAAGCCTTTCTTAGGCAGTCGCTTCCTCCTGGTCCTCCTCGTATCACGATCATCAGAAAGGAATGCGCACCGCCTGACAGCCTCGGTCTTCAATTCATTTGTCGTTTGCTCTCAGTTGGAGGGAGGTCACTCACGTGCTGACCGATCAAGGGAGGAGGCCCTTACGATTTGTAGGCCTTTTTGGGGCATAAGCACCGCATGTATCTAGTATCTTGGAGTTGACTAGGAATCGGAGGCGCAAGTCATTTAGACCAAGAGGAGCAGGTCAATCGTGTGACCGGTATGAGCCTTTACAGATGGGGTGACATTCCAGAAGAGCGACTGACAGACAAGCTGTCAAGGAAGTTGATTTCCGGCAAGAACGAGATGTTGGCGCAAGTCTTCCTGAAGAAAGGTTGTGTTGTCGCATCTCACAAGCATGAAAGTGAACAGATGACATTCATTCTCAAGGGATTGCTGGAGTTGACACTTCCTGACAGAAAGGTCAGGGTCGGTGAGGGGGAGGTGCTTGTCATACCACCAAACCTAGAACACAGTGCAGTAGCTCTTGAAGACACGATAGACCTAGACATCTTCAGCCCCATCAGAAACGATTGGCTGACTGGACAAGATCACTACCTCCGAGGGAAATGAGGAGACGCGGATCTGAGACTAAAGGGGCGAGCAGCGATCGTCACTGGCTCAAGCCGAGGAATAGTCTAGTGAGCTACAACGCTAGCCAATGGATAATGGTCAGCTCATATCTTGGGTGCGTTCTTCCCCTTGTACTCAAGCCTGAATCCTGTATCCAACTTTGCAGCCTCTTTGAGTATGACACTTGATGCAACCAACCGCTGGATCTCGTTGGTTCCCTCGTAGATCTGTAGTAGCTTCGCGTCTCGAATCAACTTCGCTGCGGGATACTCCTCCATGTATCCGTAGCCTCCCATGATCTGAGCGCATTCTATCGCGTTGGTCATCGCAGAGTCGCTGGCGAACCATTTGGCAAAGGCCGATTCGGCCGTGTTCGAAAGATGCCTGTCAGCAAGCCACGCTGCATGCCTTGTCAAATGTCTGGAAGCAGCAGTTCGACATGCCATGTCAGCTATCGTGAAGCTTATGCCTTGGAACTGGCCTATGACCTGGCCAAACTGTTTCCGGATGCTCGCGAATTTCGATGCTTCATCTACTGCTCTCTGCGCGACTCCGGTCGCTATGGCTGCGATGCCAGCCCTCGTCATATCAAGGGTCATCATAGCCAACCTGAAGCCATCACCTTCCCGACCCACTAGGGCATCTTCTTGGACTCGCACATTCTCAAAGAGGACCTCGCTCTGCACAGACGCTCTCTGCCCAAGCTTGTTCTCTGTGTACCCTATCTTGACGCCTAGAAGATCCGCGGGAACCATGAAGACAGCGATTCCCCTGTGATGGAGAGAAGGATCGACTGTGGCGAAGACTGTATGAAGAGAGGCGACCGGCGCGTTGGTTATGAAGCATTTCTCGCCGTTTATGATCCATCCATTACCATCCCGTCTTGCCAATGTCTTCACGGATGCTGCGTCTGAGCCCGACTCCCGCTCAGTCAAACAGAACGAGGCCAATTTGACTTCGTCCCCGGTGACGATGGGCTTAACATATTTCTTGAGCTGCTCTTCGGTTGCCGCAAGCAGTAGGGGGGCGAAGGCGAGGTTGTTGCACATAATGGATGTTGCGCATCCTGCGCAACCATATCCCATGGCCTCGCTCACCAAGGTCTCCTCAAGAAGAGTCCGGCCAGGTCCTCCGACGCTCTTTGGTACGTGCAAGTTCATGAGGCCCGCTTTGTACGCTTTCTGAACGAGTTGCCTCGGAAACTCGTTTTTCCTGTCAAGCTCAGATGCGTAGGGAGTGATGTGCTCTCTAGTGAACCTCTCAGCCCTTTCCTTGATTTCCTTCTCGGTGGGTGAGAGCTCGAATTCTACCATGGCGAATGCGGCCTCCTTTCCTATTGGCCCCTCATTGTTCAAAAGTGCTTCTGGCGGTCATGGAGGGGATCTCGAAACGATTAAACCTTCACCTACAGGATAGGGACATAGTGGCGGGGGAACAAGCGGAGCTTGAGAGGACCAAAAATCATCTTGTTCTCGTATACCCGAGACATTGAAAGAGTCTGCGCTGCCGCCATGCGGTCATGCTATTCAAACCTTCCAGCATTCCATTTGTACAAAGTCAGACAACCGGAAGGTAGTGAGGGCGAGAAACCACTATCTCAAGAACGTGCCAAGGATTTCATCCAGAAGGCGTTGAGGGCAGGCCACGAAAGTGTTCTTGAGCATGGCCTACTAACATTTGATCTTCAAGGCGTATCAAGAGCTTTTACGCATCAACTTGTCAGACATAGGATCGCTTCATTCTCTCAGCAAAGTCAGAGACATGTAAGGATAGATACGGACAGCGACTGGTATGTGATTCCTCCGAGCGTCAAAGATGAGTCAAAGCGAAGATTCGAAGAAAGGATGGGGGCTGTGGCTTCATGGTACTTGGAGGAATCAAGATCGGGGACAAGGATTGAGGACGCTAGATTCTATCTTCCAAATGCAGCAAGGACAAACATTGTAGTCTCAATGAACCCGAGAGAGCTTCTTCATGTCTTCAAGTTGCGATGTGGAGCGGAAGCACAGTGGGAGATCAGAGCTGTCGCTTGGGCAATGTTAGCGTGCTCAAAGGTCATCGCTCCAAACATATTCATTGAGATCCAACACTCCCCAAATGATACATATTTCACAGAGAGGCAGGATAGGCTGGAAAGGATTCTCTCCGAAGTGCGCCCACACTTCGAAAGCGCTGATCTACATGACACGATAGAAATCCCGCTGGAAACACTAGATCTTGGATTTGATGTTCAAGCATTTGTCTACAAGTCTTAGCCTCTAGCCTCAAGGGCTCATCAAGTCAAGAAAACCTGCGATGTGCTTGCCGCTAAGTTTGAGCTATGGGCAAGAATTATATGGTGATCTCGCTAAGCTAACGCAAGGTGTGAGGTTTGGCTCTCGTCAATCTCGATGTATTGGCTCTGCACGTGATAATCAATGTCATCATCATTGGACCGATGCTGTGGCTTGCGGGACGTATCTTGGCTGGAAAGGACAAGGCGAAATTCACAGACGCCCTGTGGATTGCAGCGTTGGGAACTGTAATCGGATCTCTGTTCACTCATCTCTTCTCAGGCATTATTGCTCTGGTCGTCGTTGTGGTGCTTTGGCTGGCGTTGATAAGGCATTTCTTCGACTGCGGATGGGGAAAGGCCTTCTTGATTGCTCTAGTCGCTGCGGCTATCTTCGCCGTCATAGCGGTCGTACTGGCCCTGCTTGGTTGGGTAGCTCTAAGAGCCTTCTTCCGGTTTCCGTAGCACCTGCTCCTCGTGACATCTAGAGCCATTTGGTGTGCTGCCATGAATTTGGAGAAAGTGTATGCTCACATCGACGCGAACGTGGATAGCCACATCGGAAAGGTCCAGGAACTGCTCAGACAGCCAAGCATCTCCGCCGAGAACCGGGGCATCAGAGAATGCGCCCAGCTACTGGAGAGATATTTCCGGGAGTTGGGATGTAGAGCAACAGAGATCGTCCAGACCGATGGAAATCCCGTTGTCTACGGCGAATATGATGCAGGCGCCAAGAAGACAGTCATCGTCTACATGATGTATGATACTCAGCCCGTCGTGGGGGAGGATTGGATCTCTTCTCCTCTGGAAGCGAATCTTGTTGATATTCCTCCGTTCGGAAAATGCATTGTTGCCCGCGGAGCCATAAACACCAAAGGGCCTCTCAGAGCCTTCTTGAATGCAATGGAGTCCATCAAGGCAGCCGGCGAAGAGCTTCCGGTCAACCTGAAGTTTGTAGCCGAAGGCGAAGAAGAGCTAGGAAGCGTTCACTTACCTCAATTCGTCCAGAGATACAAGGAGAAGCTGGAGGACGCCGATGCGGTCTTCTTCCCAGGCGCTGCGCAAGACCAGAAAGGAACTGTGCGCATGTCGCTCGGCTACAAGGGAATAGTATACTTCGAGCTTGAATGTTCCGGAAAGCTGTGGGGAAAAGGCCCCATGGAATACGATGTCCACAGTAGCAACAAGGCTTGGGTTGATAGCCC
>CAZFRJ010000065.1:0-4110 GCA_964521355.1 uncultured Candidatus Bathyarchaeia archaeon
CTAAGATAAAGGAAAAGAACAGCCTGCCAGGCATATGCGGAAGGGTTTGCCCGCAAGAGCTCCAATGTGAAAATGAATGTGTGTTTGGAAAGCGAGGTGTTCCGATCGCGATAGGAGCCCTTGAGAGATTTGCGGCAGATTACGAGCTGAGGAAGGGAGTCAAGCTTCCGAAGAAGGCGAAATCCACTGGCAAGAGCGTGGCAGTGGTCGGGTCTGGACCAGCAGGTCTTACAGCTGCGGGGGAACTCGCAAAACTCGGCCATGATGTCACGATCTTCGAAGCACTTCACCTCCCGGGCGGAGTCCTAGTTTACGGCATCCCTGAATTCAGATTGCCAAAATCAATTGTGAAGGCTGAGGTGGAGTATGTCAGTCGTCTTGGAGCAAAAGTCAAGACAAGTGTGATCATCGGTAGAACGTTGACCATAGATGACCTATTCGAGTCGGGGTATCACGCTGTTTTCATCGGAACAGGCGCGGGATCGCCATGGTTCATGCGGATTCCGGGAGAGAATCTGAACGGCATATACTCGGCGAACGAGTTCCTGACAAGATGCAACCTAATGAAGGCATACGTCTTCCCGGAATATGATACGCCCGTGCATTCGGGTAAACGTGTTGCCGTGATTGGAGGGGGCAATGCGGCCATGGACGCCGCAAGGACGGCTCTCAGGCTTGGAGGCGAAGATGTTCGCATAATCTACAGAAGATCTAGAGACGAGATGCCTGCCAGAGCGGAAGAAGTCAGAAACGCCGAGGAGGAAGGCGTCACACTTGAGCTCCTGGCAAATCCTACTCGATACTTGGGCAGCAAGGAAGGTCGGGTGGAACAGGTTGAATGTCTGAAAATGGAGCTTGGCTCGCCAGATGAGTCTGGAAGAAGGAGGCCAGTACCTGTGAAGGGCTCCGAGTATCTGACGCCGATTGACCTAGCAATCGTGGCGATAGGTGCGGGACCAAACCCGTTGATCGCTCAGACTACGGATGGGCTGAAGGTTGGCGACGACGAGAGGTTCATTGTAGATGAACAAGGCAAGACGAGCAGAGATATGGTTTGGGCAGCCGGTGACATAGCATCCGCTGAGGGTACGGTGATACATGCTATGGGAAACGCGAAGACTGCGGCCCTCGCGATCCACAACTATCTGACAAAGTAGAGATGGCCCACAAAAAAGGAGGAGAGGAGGTCTACGGGAAGAGGCCGAGCCGCGCGAAGGCTTCCGTGACTCTCCCCACACCCAGCATGAGGGCGGCAGTCCTCATTGGAGCCTGCTCCTTCCTCGAAAGTTGGTAAACGTCTCTGAAGGCCTTTACCATCATTGTCTCAAGCTTGGTGTTCACTTCTTCCAATGTCCAGTATTCCCTTCGCAGGTTTTGAAGCCATTCAAAGTAGCTGACTGTTACTCCTCCAGCGTTCGCTAGTATGTCAGGTATTACGAGGATACCTTTCTCGTCGAGCGTCTCATCAGCCTCTGTTGTTGTTGGTCCGTTCGCGCCTTCGGAGATTATCTTTGCACGTATTCTGGAGGCGTTCTTGTCAGTGATCACGCTTTCCAGAGCGGCAGGAATCAGCACGTGGCAATCAAGCTCTAACAGGTCCTCATTTGATATTTCGTTGGTTCTAGGAAATCCAGCCACTTTGCCTGTCTTCTGCTTGTGTGCTGCCACCACATTCGGGTCGAACCCTGTTGGAGCATATATCCCTCCTTGGGAGTCGCTGGCTGCCACAATCCTTGCTCCCCAACTATGTAGTATGCGCACTGCGTGAAAACCAACATTGCCGAACCCTTGAACAGCAACCGTGGCGCCCTTCAATTCTATCCCTCGTTCTCTGGCTCCCTCTCTCGCGCAGACTGCGACACCTCTGCCGGTCGCCTCGTCTCGACCAAGGGACCCACCGATATTGACAGGCTTGCCTGTCACTACGCCAGGCTCATAGTGGCCCCGCATCTGACTGTAAGTGTCAACGATCCACGCCATTGTTTGCGCGTCCGTGTAGACATCAGGGGCAGGCACATCCTTGTAGGGACCAATGTCATCGATCAACATCGCTGTGAACCTTCTGGTCATACGTTCCAGCTCTGATCTCGACATCTCCTTCGGATTGCATACAACCCCACCTTTTCCGCCACCATACGGAAGATCCATGATCGAGCACTTCCAAGTCATCCACATAGCCAGCGCCTTGACTTCGTCGAGGTCAACGTTTGGATGATACCTTATTCCACCCTTGAACGGTCCTCTCCAATTGTTGTGCTGAACTCTATATCCTGTGAAAACCTTGATTGAGCCGTCATCCATTCTCACAGGTACGGCAACCGTTATCATCCGTCTTGGATGCTTGAGCATCTGAACAATGCTCGGATCAAGCTTGAGTTTCTCCGCAGCTATGTCGAGTTGCTTCAGCGCCACCTCCCAAGCACTTACTTTCCTTTCTGGCAAAGTCTTCTTCTCCAACATTGCACTTAACGAGGTGTAGCTCAGAAAATCTATGTCGGAGACTTAAAACTTTCCAACGACACACACGTTGGAGTCTTTTGGTAGGGCTGCGAACTCCGTGATTGAACATCAGAATCGTTGCAGATGGTCGCCACTTACGCTGGCATGTCGGTGATGTCTAATCGAACCTCTGATCAGTGTAGACCATGGGGACTGCTATCTGACAAGAAAATACCTGAAATATGCGAGACAACTAGGACATTTGGAGACCGATGTACGAAATAGACTTCTATGGCGACGGCCGACCTACAGCCATCCTATCCTATGAAGAAGTCAGAGCGATCTTTCCGCCAACTGTTGAGATCTGCAGGAGAACCAACGCACTGACTAGGAATGTTCTGAGCGAAGGGGAAAAGTACCCACACGACAAGGCGACTATTGAATTGGGTCCCCTGAGAAGCCGTGCGCTCCTAGGAGCTACGGACAGAAGCGTGGCCTCTAGAACCTTCACGGCTACTCTGAAAAACCTTGAGCTGAATAGGCGATATGCCACGAACGTTGTGATTCTCTGGGACAAGGAGCTGGGGCACCCGTATTGCATCATGGACGGGAATCCAATCTACGACCTGAGAACTGCTTCGACCGTGGCGGTCGGCGTCGAATGCATTGACGCCTCAAGGGACGCCGTGGCTTGCATATTGGGGGCAGGCCCAGTGGCGAAAGCTACGGCCCTCGCGTTGGGAGCACTCCGAGGACCTCCCGTGGAGATCAGGATGACTGCAAGAAGAAAACGAGGTTTCAGGTCTGTCAAGGAAAGACTGAACGCATTCTTCGAAAGCCTTGACCCAGCTTTGAGAAACAGGACCAGACTCGTAGCCTGCGAAACATTAGATGAGACAATTCGCAGCTCGGACACAATAGTCGACGCCATCTCGCTGCGCGGTCCGTTGCCTCTAATCGACAAGAAGGTGCTCCCGTATGAGATGATGCAGAAGATCACCTATGTCGATGTGGGGAAACAGGCACTAGCTGGTTCTCTAGTCTCAGAGTTCTCCTCATACATCTTCGATAACTTGAATATCGGCTACAGGCTGAGTAGCCCAGCAAGCGAGGCCTTGCGAGAAGGCAGATGCAACCTTTCAGCCAAGAAATGTGACATAACTCAACTATTGAATAGAGAAATCGTTCCGGACGAGCTCCTTGCCCCCAGGCTTCTCACCATAATGGGCGTTGCATCAATAGACGCCAAGATAGCTGAAGATGGATTCGAAAGGTTGTCAAGAGCTCTTGAATGATGTGTGAGTCGCTGAACTGATCAGCTATGACGCTGTGGTCACTGCGAAATTCAAAAGCAGACGAGACCTCAGCGCTTCGAAGTTTCTTCTTTTGATGTCATTCACCGATAGGACAAATATCCGGGTCGTCCTACAAGAGCGAAGGAAGACTAGGCTCGTATAGGTGGAAACCGCGCAAGCCGATACTAAAGAGACCGTGCGCGTGTTTCCGTCTCCTTCGAAGCTGGTTCGTTAGTAGTGAACCTCAAGGGGAGGTTACCGAGATCTTAAAGCTACGTAGGTCAATCTAAGTCAACTGTGAGATTGCTGCTGGTGCCTAGAATTGGAACATGCGATGTGGGCTGAGAAGTACAGGCCAAAATCGTTGTCCCAGATG